>JBOIDM010000152.1:0-5295 GCA_050740575.1 Gammaproteobacteria bacterium | reverse complement strand
CCAGCGCTTTTAGCACGCCGGGCAACTGCCCGATCGGATAGAGTGCGCCGCTGAGAAAGTACATCGGAAAGATAAAGAAGTTCATCACCACCGCGAAGTCATCCAAGGCTTTGCTGAATACCGCGATTAGAGTGCCGACGCTCGCACACAGAAGCGCCGTGCATACCAATCCGCCTACGAGGAGTCCAACGTTTCGCGTGTCGGCGAGGTAACCAAGAGGGAATAAGAGCAGTATCAGCATGACGGCTTGGGTCAGCCCCACCATTGTCGCGCTGGCGGTTCGCGCGAGAATAATGACGTAACGCGGGAAAGGCGCCACGATCAACATGCGCATCACTCCGGACTCCTTGTCGTAGACCATGGATAGGGAGGCCAGTAAGGCCCCGAACAGCGTCACCATGCAGAGCAGACCCGGGACCAGAAACTGCCGGTAATTGGGTGTTCCGGCACCGCTCAGAAGCGCGTCGAAACCCGAGCCGATCACGAACAACCAGATGAGGGGCCGCACCATGGCGCTCACCAGACGCCCGCGTTGGCGCACCATGCGCGTGAGATCGCGTATTATCATGGCCTTAATCGCGCGCCACATGCTAAGTTCCCGGGCGGTTAAGCCAAAGATAGACGTCGTTGAGATCCGCGCGCCGAAGCTTAATCCCGCGCGTGATGCGTTCGAGGTGGGAAGGGAGATGGGACAGTGCGAAATCCCGATCCAGGATGCGAAACTGTAAGCGCCCCTCCTCGGCCAAGGGTTCGCCGAATCGGGGCGTTAGATCCTGGGCGGACAAGGCGGGGGTTTCGGTCTCAACCTCCAGGATAAAGGACGCGACGCCGCAGATCAGAGCGGCCGGACGACCCTGCCCGATCGTTTTGCCGTTCTTCATGAATACGACCTCGTCGCATCCTTCAACCTCTTCCATGTAGTGTGTGCTGAGCATTAGGGTCGAGCCTTCTTCGGTGCGTAGACGGTGGAGGAAGCGCCAGATCTGACGGCGGTTGATGACATCGAGCCCGATGGTGGGCTCATCGAGAAACAGGATTCGCGGCCGGTGCAAGACCCCGCGGGCGATATCGATGGCGCGACGCATTCCGCCGGAGAGAGTGGACACCGGTGCGTGACGTTTTTCCTCTAGATCGAATAGCTTCAGCAGCTCTGCACAGCGCTGGCGCACAATCCGCGGCGAGAGACCTGCCAGCGCCCCGGCGAAGCGTAGGTTTTCTACCACCGTGAGCGTACGGTCGAGCGCGGATTCCTGAAACACTACTCCAATCGCCCGGCGCACCGCGACTGGCTCACAAACCACCTCATGACCCGCAACCCACGCTTGACCCGCACTCGGTCTTACCAGCGTGCTCAGCATGTGCAGGGTGGTGGTTTTTCCAGAACCGTTGCGCCCCAGGAGTCCGAAGAACGATCCTTGCGCAACCGACAGGTCTAGCGCATCGACGGCTAGCAAACACCCATAGGACTTGCTTAACCCTCGGGTCTCGACGGCAAGGGTATTCGGCATTGTCTAAGTAGGTGGTGCTAAAAAACTAAGGGACCCGAAGGTCCCCTAGTGATTGATAGGTTGCTGTCGGTCTTCTAGCGATTGTAAATATACATGGTCACTTCAAAACCGAAACGCAGATCGACGAAATCAGGTGTTTCCCAGGTCATTTCTCCTCCTCTTTCTATGGTTAATGAATAATGCCATCACGGACAGCTTAGGCTCGATTGTTTCTACTCACACTTTATGCCAAGGTTATGCCCGTGGCGTTAGTCTCGACCGATATCCAATAATTCAATTATATACGAATTCATCCTGTGCCGATCAAGTCCGCGGATAGAGCCAACCGCCGGAGTATTTGGTTTAAATAAACCAGGGGCTGTGGTTAATATTAACCTACCCGTGGGATGTCATGCATGCTACGAACGCTGCGCGGTTTATTGTTGACCTACGAGTTGGCCTTGCTGCTGTTGGTCGTGGTCACTGGCGCAGTGGGCGGACTTTCGGTGTATTTTTGGCGTGAGGCGTCCACGGAATCCTTGCGCCTGAGCCGCTTGACCCACATCACGCATCATGTCCGGAGCGATTTGTTTCGGCAGATCCGCGAAGTGACTCGCGCGCGGCTCCTGGAGGAAAGCGCTGGCCTCGACTTGTACTCGCGTTACTCGCGGCGCATCGACGATAAATTCGATGCCTTGCGCCAGCGGAGCGCTTCGCGCGCTGAAGCGCTGGCCATCCAGAAGATGCAACGTGCTTACCGGGTCATCCAACAGGATATGAATAACATTTTCGGAGATCCGTATGCCGTAAGCCAGCCGGGACGTCTGCGGATCCTTGAATCGGATCATGAAGAACGGCTGGTCGGTGGCTTTGAAACGGCCTTCCGTGCCTTTGACAAGTTACTAACCAGCGAACATGCGGCCTTGGATCGGCGTGTCGGCGAGTGGGTTCGGTTGACGCCGGTACTGATACCGCTCCCCATCCTGCTGGCCGCGGGCTTGGTTTTGCTATCGCGCGTGAGTCTGCAACACCGATTCGTAGCGCCGATGGGACGCCTTATCGAAGGGTCGCGGCTTTTGAGCGGAGGCGCACTCGAGCACAAGATTCCGGTGGCCGGGGTGGAGGAGGTGCGACAACTCGCCCTGGCGATCAACCACATGGCGGCGGAGTTGGCCGCGAGCCGGGATGCGCTCGTCGCGCGCGAGCGTCAGGCGGCGTTGGGGGCGCTCGTGCCCGTGATCGCGCACAATATTAGAAACCCGCTCGCAAGCATCCGCGCGAGCGCGCAATTACTCGATTGCATTGAGAAGCGCGAGGAGATCCACGAGGTTAAGCAGGCGGTCCTGGAGACGGTCGATCGCCTCGGCCGTTGGGTCACCGCGCTCGTATCATATTTGCATCCGCGTAAGCTGAACCGGATCGGCGCACGTCCTAGCCGCCTGCTTGCGGCGGCGCTGGGCCTATTGGCGGCTAGGATCGCCGACAAGGCTTTGCGGCTCGATGAGCGCTACCTCGCCGATGAGCCTGAGGTCTGGGCCGATGCCGATCTGATGGAACAGGCCTTATTCGGGCTCTTGTCCAACGCCGTGGATGCCTCACCGACGGGAGGCCGCTTGACGGTGGCGACGCACGGTGAGAGCAACTTCGTTGTCGTGAGCATCGATGACGAAGGGCCGGGAATGCCCTTCGACCCGGAGGCGGACGGTTTGACGCCCGGACCCTCGACCAAGCGCTATGGAACCGGGCTTGGGATCCCGTTTGCCTTTAAGGTTTGCAACGCCCACGGGTGGAAGCTCTGCTTCGGCACCAATCCGGCGGGCGGGACCCGGGTGACGATCGAAGCACCATTGGGAGGGAGGGGCTCAAGCGTATGAGCGAACGTCTGAACCAAACGCGGGAACCCGGTGCGCCGCCGGCGCCGGTACGGGTGCTGATCGTGGATGATGAAACCTTGTTCGCTCGGGCCGTCGAGAAACGCCTCTCCAAGGAGGGTTATGCCCCGGTGGTTGCCGGGACCCTCGGGAAGGCGCGGCACCTGTTGCAAACCGTCGATCCGCAGATCATCTTGCTTGATGTACGCCTGCCGGACGGATCGGGTCTCGAATTCTTGAGCGAGTTACGCCAGCACAAGGCGCCGGAACTGCCGGTGGTAGTCTTGTCCGCCTACGGGGAGATCGAAGACGCAGTGGCTGCGATGAAGTTGAAGGCCTCGGACTATCTCAAGAAACCGCTCGATCTGGATGAACTGCTGATCACCTTGGACAAGGTTTGGGGGGGCTCTCAACTCGCCCGAGCGCTGGAGTATTCACGCGCCCGGGAACACCATGCCCGCGAGGAGGTGTGTTTATTGGGACAGCATCCGGCGATCGTGAAGATCCGCGGGCAGGTCGAGCGGCTGGGGGTGCTATGCGCCACGGCAGCAGCGATCCCGCCGACAATCCTGATTCTAGGAGAGACCGGCACCGGCAAGGATCTGGTAGCGCGCCTGCTGCACAGCACCAGCGCACGGCGCGAGCGGCCATTCGTACACGTCGATTGCGCCGCGCTTCCGAAGGATCTCATCGAAGCGGAGCTTTTCGGGCATGAAAAAGGAGCGTTCACGACCGCCCTTACCGCCAGGACCGGGCTCATCGAGGCGGCCGAAGACGGAGTCGTGTTCCTGGATGAGATCGCCGAGCTTCCCATCGATCTGCAATCCAAGTTGCTCGCCGTGCTGGAACGGCGCAGCACCCGGCGGATCGGCAGTACGCGCGAGCGGAGCGTTTCCGCATGGTTTATCGCGGCCACCAACCGCGATCCCGAGCAAATGATGGCGGCCGGAGCGCTACGCAACGATCTCTATTACCGGCTCAACGTCCTGTCGATCCACGTGCCACCGTTACGGGCGCGCGCCGATGACGCCGTGGTGCTGGCCGACCATTTCGCGCGCCAAGTCGCCAAACGCTACGGGCTGCCGGCGCCGACGATCACTGCCCCGGCCGGCCGGCTGTTGCGAGATTACTCCTGGCCAGGCAATATTCGAGAGCTTAAACACCTCATCGAACGCGTGGTGCTGTTGACCGGGGGCGGTAGCGTGAACGCCGAGGATCTCATGCTGGCGGGGCTTTCCGGGGTGCGAGGCCGAGATGAGATCACCGCAATCGAGGGCCTGACCTTAGCGGCGGCCGAACGGCTCCTCATCGAGCAAGCGCTCAGGCGCACGGGTAATAATGTCTCCGAGACCGCCCGTCAATTGGGCGTCACGCGCATGGCCATGCGGTATCGGATGAAAAAATACGGTTTTCAAGGCGCCTAGTGCGGCGGAACGCGAAGAAATACCGCCCGGCCAGCGCCGCCAATCCGCGCTATAATTTCTGTGACAAGTAAGGGGATCGAGATGGACAAGGCAACGCGCACTGAGCTTGAGGCCGCGGCTTTTCGCCGCCTGTTGGATCATTTGCGTACCCATACCGAGGTTCAAAATATCGATCTGATGAACCTGGCCGGTTTCTGCCGCAACTGTTTATCGAAGTGGTACCGTGAGGCGGGGCAGGAACGCGGCGTCGACATCAGCGATGAAGCGGCGCGGAAAATCATCTACGGGATGCCGTATCGCGCCTGGAAGGCCAAGTATCAAAACGAAGCGGCCCCCGAGAAGCTCGCCGCCTTCGAGCAGTCGCCGGCGAAGCACGACCCTTAAGGCGCGCGAGAGGCGGATTAAGGAAGCTCTGCAAAGTGTCGCGAGCAAGCCCAGATGCGCGAAGCCGCGGAGCGCGTCGCGAGACATATCAGGTAGATAGGCGAGCGACGCGCGAGCACGCGACAAAGC
>JBOIDM010000151.1:0-31088 GCA_050740575.1 Gammaproteobacteria bacterium | reverse complement strand
CTCTCAATCAGCTCGATCAGCGCTAGTATTGCTCATGGGCCAGGGCAAAGTACTCACGCACAAAATAGTCCGCGCGGCGGCTCTCGTCCTTGAATCTGTGCAATTGCGCGAGTACCAGCAGCCCCTTCATGATCATCCCCTGGAGCCGTGTTTCCACGAAGCCGAAGTCGTAGATGCAGGTAAAACCTGCAGCTACGCGCGACGATGGCGTCGATGCAAAGACGTTGACGGTAGCTGTTCCCCAGTCGATCAAACGGTCTGGGCCAATGGCATATATCTGCAGCGAAAGATTGCCAAGGGATTCGGACATCACGATCCGGGCGATGCCATTCGTTTCGGGATTTGAGTTCACCCAGGTCCCAGGAAATGCCCGAATATCGATCGGCCCAGCCGCATCGACATTTACACGATCACAAATTTGGGCGAATCGCATGCGCTGCTCCATTCAAGAAGTTCTGATCCAACTGCGAATCATCAAGCGATCGGAAGCGTCGCCTGCTGCAATCGGAGTGCGAGCATGAATCGTGCGCTTGTTGTCAGAAAACAGTAACTCGCTCTCGCGCATCAAGAAATCAACCGTCCGCGGGGTAGAGGCAAGCACTTCTTCAAAGGCATCCAATGTGGCTAGCATTTTGTCCGAAAGCTCTGCGTCGTTGGAACGCAATGCGAGATCAATTGTATATCGCCGCCAACATATGCTGGATTCGGCCAAGACGGTCCGCCATTGCAATCCACCGCCGCAATGACCAGCTAGCTTCCACGGTACCGGCTCGGTCTCGAGGCAAGCAAGCGTTTCAGATCCCAGGCGGTCTCTCACTTCTTCTCGAACTGCATCAATGTCCAGGACCCGGGACCGCCCACCGCCTTCTCGATCAGCTCGGACGCAGACCATCGAGATCAGTTCGACTGGTGTTTTCCAGTCCGCGGTATCCGTGTGCAATCTCTCGCTCTCACGACCTCCTCGCGAGGACGGTATGTCGGTTGCGGGCTGGATATAATGAACCAGTTGAGCTCGCGGCTTTGCGTAAGGACCCGCCACCAATTGTCCAAAGACTCGATTGATGGCGACGAACAACCTGTTCCCTTCGTCGAAACGAAGACCCTGCACTAACAGGCAGTAGGGCCGCTGAGCGATTCGCTCTTTAATCAGGCTGACGATCCCGTCGAAACCATCCGGACTGTTTTCCCGAATGCGATCGAGGACAAGGGTCTGCAAAGCAGGTGAGTAGAACGCTTTGTTATCGTACAGAGGGAGCCTCTCGGCAGCCTTTAGCAATTCACCTGCCAGCGCGGGCGAGACTTTGATTTTTCCCGTTTCCGGGAATGGCGCGAGCATCTCGGATCTGCTCCAATCCGCTGAGGTATTTAGCGCTCGAAAGTACTTCTACCCGTTACACTGTTGCGGCCAGTCTAGGGCACAGCTTTTAACGCTGTCAACTGGGTGCGATCCTGAAAGATCCCCAGAATGATTTGGAGTGATATTGAAAGTGATATTGAAAAAGCGAGGCATCAAGATCAGGATGGTGGTGTTCTAAGCCAACCGAAGAAAGGAGCCTGGTCGATGGATGCCTCAGAGAGAAATCATGAAACTGGTGCGGGGAATTTTCAAGGGCTTATGGAAACGGCATGTGGCCAACATGGGGTTATTGACCACTGCGTTGTTGCGAGGTCGACGTGCTGGGGTAGCGGCGCTGGGCGCCTCAACAATCTGGACACAGGTTAGATCACATATTCCTCCGGATAATGCAGCAATGCTGCATTTCACCGTTGACCGGCGGACGGATCGTCGCGCGCGGGAACTCCCGCTGTAAGAACTCCACGGTGTAGTACACGTTATAGGTCATGCAGGTTTGGGCTTCGTTGCGCCAGGTGCCGTTGCCATTGACATAAAGCTCCGTGCCATCTACAAGGGCGCACCACGCCGCACCGCGACTTTGTTCTAACAGACCATCAACATCGACACCGGGATTCGTTTCACGCACCCTTTCCAAACGCCATTTCAGGTTGTTTCCCTTGTAGGTATCGGGCCAGGCGGTGAAGTGAGGATCGATGAACGTAAAGGCCAGCGCACCGCCAGGCGCGAGACGTTCCTGTAATTGTTCGACCAGCTCTTTCATTTCCTCTCGAGTGGTGTGGGTGAACACGGAATAGGCCAGGATCATTCCGAACTCGATCTTCATCTCTGGGATCGGAAGGCCGTCAATGCCCTCGGGGTTGAATGAACAGTTGTAATGATTGAAATAAACCCAATGAGCCTGCGGAAACCTCCGGCGTCCCTCTTCCAGAGCTTCCTGGATGACATCAACGCAGTAGTAGTTTTCGGGATCTATTGTGCAGTCGGGATCCAGCAAAAGATTTCCTACATTACCGCCAAAATCGAGCACCGCCTGACCGCTCCAATCGGGATAGCCCAGTTGTCGGTTGAAGTAGGCAAACTGGCCCGACTTGCCCAATTGAGAACGAAGCGCCCGTTGCCCAGCCGAACCCCGCCATAGATGAACCTCTTCCATGATGCAACCTCATCGTGCGCGATTGGGTACCGCGTTACTGTTCATACTTTGCTAATTGAGCGAGTTGACGAATGTTTTCGTCACGAAAGCGCTCGAGCTCGGCGGCTAAATCGGTGCCAAGTCCGGTGAGCCAATGCGACCGCTCCATGACCTTGAGTCGATCACGCAACAAACCAATTTCCTGTTCCCGAGTGGGAGGCTTCCCGGGGGCTGCGCGGCCTAGCCGCACACCGTCGTCTAAACGCCGAACCCAAGCCCAGACCTCCGGCAATACGGCGACCCGGCACAAATGGTAGACACGCATCTCCAGCTCCCAGTCTTCGCAGGAAACGAGATCCTCAGCAAACCACGCTTCCCCCAAACGTCCCAATACACTACGACGCAGGGTCATCGAACACATCGCGACGCCCTTCTGGCTGTTTGTCCATAACCATTGGCATTCACTTACCCAGCGCACCTGCCCTTGGGTGGCTGCGAGCAGACCGTTTCGCGCGAAAAAACTTTGCTCGGCAGCCTGCCCCTCCACGAAGGTAAGACTATCGGACACCACTGCCTCGGCGTTCGGGAAGCACTCGAACACACAGAGTTCGGCATCCAGTTTCCCGGGTAACCAGAGGTCGTCGTCATCGAGAAAAGCCAGCAGTTCTCCGCTCGCCAAGCGTATACCGGCGTTTCGCGCCGCCCCTACGCCTCGGCGACGAGGCATGCGCAGCAAATGGATACGGGAGCCAAAATTCCGCGTGAGTATGTTCGCAGTGTCGTCAGTAGATCCGTCATCAACAACGATGACCTCAACTCGTCCTTTCTTTTGACAGAGTGCGCTTTCAATTGCCTCGCAGACTAGGTAAGCCCGATTCCGAGTGGGGATCACAACCGACAAAAGTGGGCGCGTCACGGTGGAGTCCTCCGCCAAATTGAGAAAATAAGCGCGGGGAGGGATTCTGGCTATGTCCGCGTCGAAATGTACCGATCGTCAGACAGCGGCAATCAATATCTGGCGGTCGCTAGCGCAGTAGGCAGCGACCGCCTCCTCAAACGTTGCCGTAAACGGTTTGTCAATGACCTCAAAGTGGAGGTGATCCTTGGGGACATCGCCGCGCACCCAAGCAACGGCTCTGCTACCGTTATACAGTTCCGGAGTAGAGTAACTTGCGGATAATCCGATTCTCGATTCACTGGATAGATTCTGGTTTGAACCGTGAAGAATCACTGGGTGATGAATACTCATTTCCCCGGGACGCATCACCAGATCAAACCGTGAATCAAGGTCTGTTGGAACTGCCGTGATCCTACCCGAAAGCTCCTCACCGTGCGCCTGGGACCAACTCTGTACCTGAGCTGACGTGTCATCACCGGGGAGGGGCTCCAGATCAGGGTTCGATTCATGTTGAAAGAGGCCAATGCGATGCGATCGCGGCACCACTCGCAGACAGCCGTTTTCTACAGTCGCGGCTGTTAATCCAAGCCACACCGCGGGGGCGCGACCGTCCTCCAGTCTCTCCGTAATGCCATCCTGATGCCACCCGACGTAAGAGGCACTTTTTCCGTACTTGTAAAACACCCTGGTTGATTTGAGCAAGATGTTGGGACCTAGGAGTTGTTCCAGACAATCCAGCAAGCGCGGATGCGTACTCAGATCCCAAGCCCAGCGGAAAAAGAGGTGGACCGCGTCAAGCCGGGTCACACGACCGCCAATCGCCTGGCAGGTTTTTTCAACTTCGCCGCGGTAGTGGCTAACTTCCTCCTCCGAGAGGATCGGGATCGAGTAAAGAAACCCCAATTGCTCGTAGTCCGCCAACTGCTGGTTAGTAAGGATGGGACCATCGCCTCTGGCCATGCTCTCTGCACCTAGTTCATTTGGTCTAAGTGTAAGCAAATTGTTGAGCAATCGTCAACGAAAAATGCCATACAGCGCACCGCTAAGCCATTGAGGCATAAGCACAAGCGTAATACAATTCCGACACCGCCAATATTTCCGCCAACCCGGGTGGCTGTCCCTTTTTGGCAAACAATCGTCGAGGTGCTTCATTGAATTGGAAGACATGACCAAAGCCGTAACAAACCAACCCACCAGCACAATCAACGAAACATTTCCGTATAAGATTTGCATTAACCTCGATAGAAGGCGGGAGCGCTGGCAACACATGCAGCGAAAATTCGTTCAGCATGGTATTCACGCAGTGCGCCGGTTTCCGGCGTTGGACGGAAGCAGTTTGCAACTCCCGGCGAACTGGGTTCACACGCCAGGCGCTTATGGATGTTTGCTCAGCCATTTGCAGGTCATTCGTGAGGCGCGGCGAGCGGGTGTGTCCAGTGTGCTTATCTTTGAAGACGACGTTGTTTTTGATGATCATTTAGAAAGGAAGTTCAGCGCCCGCATTAAGCAATTGCCGCTCGATTGGGACATGTTGTTTTTCGGTGCTCTGCATAAGGATGAGCCGGTCAAGGTCTCCGACAATATTGCGCGCATCACACAAGCGAACTCGACCTATGCTTGTGCACTGAAGGCCACGGTGTTTGACGACTTCATCGAATTGAATCGCAAAACGGAAGAGGTGTTAGACAACAACAGTCTTGTTCTGCAACAACGATTCAACTGCTACTGTTTCATGCCTCACCTAGCCTGGGTAGAGGCTGATCATTCAGATGCGCAGGAACGCCTGGTGCATCATTGGTATCTTAGGGAATCGCTAGTGTTATTTGGGCCCAACGTAGATCGTCTTTTGAGCGACACGACCATCGTCTTCGCACACGGCGATCACACCGGCGTCGGACGCGCTACCGAGAACCTGATGTATCTGGTGCATTATTACGACAAGTATTTTTCACCATACATTGCGATGGTGATCGTCGAGCAAGGCGCTCAACCCACTGTTAACCCCGCGATCCTGCCCACAAACTGCGAATATGTTTACTTGCGAGATGAGGGTCCCTTTGATAGAGAATGGTGCTTTATTACGGGGATTAGCCACTCTAATCGGAGCAGGAAGTTTGTCATCCTCTCAGACAACGACATCTATTTAGAAACTCTGGATATCCGAGCTAATCTGAGGATGTGCGAACGGTACAATTGCGTCAGCGGGTTTAGTAAGATCATTGACCTCACCAGGGAAGACTCCCTCCGTCTTCGTAACACGAACACTACGCGAGGGATCGACATCACGAAAACCACTTCACTAAATAATGCGCGTCAGGGTTACTGTCGCTTTCTCAATCGTGAGGCGATTCAGATTCTAGGGGGCTCGGAGGAAGGAGAAAAAGAGGGGCCCCTGCTATCATTACAGGAAAGGCGGCAGCTTCGAATATTTCAATCCCCCAATTACGCTTTGCGTTTGCAGCAAGATTGAACTTGCCAAACACGCTAAAGTCCTAAGCGCGCCGAGCGAAGCGGAATTGCGAGACGAAAGCGTTCGCAAACGTCACGATCAATCTCCGAAGTTCTGGCTGATCTCCGACATCCGTGGCGCGCTGATGGACCACCAGAGGAGAGGGAGTGGGTGACGATCTTCATGGGTTCGTGGCAGACTCGAAACCCCCTGCGCACTCACGCTAACGCGGTTGGAAAAGAAATGAATACTTTTGCAGGAACTCTCTATTTTTCTCAACAATTTCGCTTAGCTTCTCAACGGCACCGTTCCTGTAACCCTTGACGTCCAGCATGTTTTTCATCTTTTTTTTCCATCGTGTATTTGCAGACTTATGATCGTTCATCCGCAAATAACCTCCAACGAAGGTATCCCAATCTAGAAGTCGTTCCAAAAACTGTTTGTGGAATAGTGATCTTACCTGTTGATTGGTCAACAGTGCCTGGCGGGTTTTTCCATAGGCCTCTTTCAATGTCCTCCGAGCCAGCGATTCACCCTTCCTGTCGAGATCATGTCCAATTCTGTAAATTCGCTGCAGGTAGCCCACTTCGCTGTTGGCAAAATGTCTCGGGCTTCTCCCCCAAATGTAGCTTTCATCAAGAGCCATAGTGGGAATTCCGCTATCGGCATAAAAGTATGACTCGGATGGGCCGGGAATTGTTACAGCATCGTGATCCATGAAGATGATCCTTACTTTCCATTGGCCGCTCTCCCAGAAGCTCTTCAATCCCACATTTCTTGCAACAAAAGACTCGCCCCGTGTATGCGCTCTAACGCCTAACAGAGTGCCCCAGAACTTCGCAATCTGTTCCATCAGGGCAAGGTAGACTCGATCAGCCCTCGCGCGATTCGCGGCGACGGACAACGCCGCCCCCACATATTCCTCGTAACTTTCATACCGAACATCCGGAGGCTCATAAACACCCAGGACTTCTTCAAGAATGTTGTCTGCCAACTGCCTCGCGTCGTCCCGTGAGTAGGCTACCTGCAAACCTTCTTTGAAATACTGGTCTGGGCCGACGCTTGAAAGGTAGGCATCAAGTCTGTCCAATCGAAAGGAGCTCGTGCCGCTAAGAATCGCTTGCGCAGGAGCAACCTGGCCTATGAATTGCCCGGTGAGTCCCAATCCTGTCGGAAGATCGGGTAAGGTGACATGACCCTCGGCGGCAAAAGCCGAGACGGATTCTTTCATCGCTACCCGCATCTCATCAAATCGTTCGCCAAAAGACTGCGGCTCCGTGAAATAGTTCATCGTTCTTACTTCAGCGTGTCGGCCAGGAATAGCGTAGATAGTCGATCTGGAGATGTAGTTAGCTATCGGCGCTTCAGTGCCATGCACGAGGCGATAAATAAGGCCGAGCTTGGTCGCAGCATGCGCCTCATAACGCAAGAGCCACTGCATACTCCCGCCGTCAAGTCGATGAGAAGGTGGAACCGTGTATCCATCGCGCGCGTAAACGACGTTCAGTGAATTGCCGCCCTTACAGCCGGCCCTCTTAACTTCGAATTCGATGTCGCTGCCGGGAGGCTTGATGACCAGCACGACAGTTGTCAGGGGATACTCGACAAGAGAGTTGATTTCAGAGCTGGTCTTTTCCGAAACCCAGTAGATTCTCGAAGTCTGGCAAAGTCTTTTCAGGATTTCGGCTTCAAAGTCCGGCAAGAGGCTTGTCGCTTGTGTAATCTCGTTTTCGATAAACGGAGCTTGTGAAATGTCCAGGTCTCTTACTCCGTCCGTCACTTGCAATTGACTGAGGATCTCATCGACGATCTCCTCAGGCGTGAACAAGTAGCGTGCAAGGGCAAGCTTACAATGCTGACGAGACAATTGTATGAAGTCACGTAAAGCCGCGTTGGAGGTTCTTCGCCCTTTGATCTTCTCGTGGACGCGACTCAGTCTTTCGAGTTTGCGACGAAACTCAGGGATGAAATGCCGAATATCGGTAGAAGAATAACCCTCCTTTAGCACCGAACGCACAAGCTCTTTATCTATACCGGGCGCCTGCTTAAGATTTAGCTGGACCAGTAGAAAATCGAAGCCGTCCAGATCATCCGGACGAAGTTTCAGCATCTGATGTTCGAGCATCAGTGTAGCCAGTCGCCTGATATACCAGGGAACTCCCGTTTTCTGTTTCGCAACGGTAATGAGTTTGAGGCAAAAGCTTTTGTTGTGGGCTTGATGCCGCAGGAATTCATCAAATAATCGATATGCCCGCGCAGCGTCGTGAAACTCAGATGTAAGAAGCTTGAATAGACGCGTCTGGCCGGGCATACGCGAGGGCCTTCCAAGATTTTTCATTCGACGAGACATGGAGAGCCGAAGGCGAAGAGCCCGCGATAGGCGTGCGTCGACGGGCGAAGCAGGAGACGCGTCGCGCCGTAAAGTCGTTGTGGGAGCTGTGTCGCACCGCGTCGTGGTGCGGCACTGTGGGCGCAGGACGAATCGCGGCACCAATAGCCTGTCGCGTCATGCGAGTGCATTTCGGGGGCAGGACGACCGAAATGCATCACGAGCATAGCGACACGCCAAGTCTTGGATTTGGAGGCTTTGCCAGAGATTAGAGAGAGACGGCGGATAGAATGTATAAGATGAAAAGCGCAATCGTAGGACCAGTCAAGTGCGGTTGCTCTATCCCTTCACCGACTAATCCTACGATCCGCGATACGAGTCTCTTTGGGAATGCAAGTGGTTTTCGCTTCGAAAAATACTGCATCCCTTGGCCTTACCTCCGTCCAATAGGTTTGCTCCTAACTGGAGTCCTACTCCCGCCGGGAGGTTTACCACCGATTGGAGGCCTACCTCCGCCAGGGGGCTTGCCGCCACCTGGGGGTTTACTACCGCCGGGAGGCTTGCCGCCCCATCGCTTGCCCTTACCGTACTGCTTGCCGCCGCCATCCTTCTTTCCTTTCTTGTTCTTCATGAACGATGCAGGACGACCAAGCGCGACTGCCACCGCCTGGAACAGGTCAGACGTACAGGCGTAGAATCCCGGGAGAATATTGTACAGGGTTTCTGCACAACTCCTCTTGATTATGACCGCGACAGGATCCTGTCCACCACCGCCCCCGCCACCTTTACCTTTTTTACCTCCCATAACTTTCCTCCTTCAAACTATCCTCAGGCTGAATATTCGTCATTCTTCACTGATAGAACGATACCTTGAGTTTATCGCCAACCAATTCCAGATGAGAGCGACCAACCAAAAGCTCTTCGTCAGTAAAGCCGGCAAAGTGTCTAACCATTTCCGGTTAACCTTAACCAAAGAACTAAGGATTCTTACTGTTAAGTGGGGATCGTGTGAAACGATCCAAGTCATCTTTCGGTGGATTAGGCTGATATTTTGGCTTCCCGATTGCCGGACAGCCAGCATTGGGTACTAATCCCCCTTGCGGCCCACTGCCCACGCGGAAGATGCCCCAGGCGCCGTTTCTCGCCTGAATGGGAACAAAGACTGTGTAGAGGTAGTCGCCGGGCTGTCCAGCTTCCCCACCAGCCTTGTCTATCAACAGATCGAAATGATCTGATGAGCCGTGATTGTCGCGCGACCCGATCCACTGCGAAAGACTGTTACTTCCAATCTTCGCGGAATTAGTGTTGTAGGGATTCCGCTGCCAAACGTGACCATGCAGCGAAAAGACCTGAGATGTACCGGTTCCGAATGGATGCGTCATGCGAAACCGAACCTTGTCGCCAACCGCAGCGGTGAAAATCGGCGTTTTAGGGTCCCCAAGTGCTGTTTGTGGATTCGTCTGCGCTGTCTGTAACCGGTTCGATAACATGCAAGAGAAATCTGTTGTTATGTTGTCCTGGTAACGGAAGTTCCAGGGTTCCGTTCGATAGTTGACCGCGCCGGTATTGTCGCCGTTTATCCGGATAGCATCGCTGATCATCAGCGAAAACTCCCGAAAATGCGTCTTGTCGGGCGATGTGACGGTTGCCGACGCACGCGAAGTAGGCGCACCCGGCGGATCGCAACTACCAAGGTTCGCTGCCTCGCCACACTTCCAAATCGAACCCGCAGGTTCGATAATCATCGACCCAAACAAACCGTTGGGGTTCTGGAACATCAGGTCGGAAGGGAAAAGATTGAGCGAACCGAGTTCCACCGGAGTATAGGTCAAGCTCCCGTTAGCGGCACGATCAACCTTACCCGCGTACCATTGATATGTAATTGTCTTCCCAACAGTTACGGCCTGATCAGTGGGAACTACCTGATTCTGAGTGTTCCAACCGACATTGAGGCCACTGCTTTTTGCCGGATCGTAGGCAAGAAGTTGCGGATGCAGCCCTACATACCTCGATGCTGTATGCGGGTCAAGATCTCCATTGAGCGGGGGCGGCAGTCCTAAGGTGGCCTTGAGCACCTTGGAGTTGGAGGCGATCGCATTAATCAAGTTCACCTCAATGCAATCCCCCGCATTCGCACGCAGAACAAGCGGCTCGATTGGCACACCGGGTTTGAGCTTACCGGCACCATCTAGGTCTTCGGAGCGCACGTACATGATCCCCAGGTCGTTTTGTAGAATTCCCGCGGGACCACCACGATCATTGAAAACAAGTTTTTTATTCGCCAGCGCATTCTCCGCCGTTACTGCCGTGATGTTGAAAACTCGATTGCAGGACACCCCTGAGCCCGCCACGCATTTGACCGCCGCTACGCTCGCTGGACAAGTGGCGTAGGTCACGTTCGCGCCCGGCCCAATCGGATTGTTCGGAAGCGGCACGACCTTTTTCACTATCGGATCAGCGCCGGGATTAGTGACTTTGGCAGTTGGGTCGTAGGCCCGGAAGAGTCCCCACAGGCCATTAGCGAGACCAAATTCATCAAAACTGGGACTATAGAGATAGTCAACACAATTCACGTCAGACATTTTGTCAGGACATTTCCGGGCGGTGTTCGGCGCCGAAGATGACGGCACCTTGAAGAGGAACTCAAAATGCTCTGAGAGTCCCATGGCTTGAGCGCTGCGATACCCTGAATTCTTCCAGGCGGGTTCGGCAAACCACGTCGGACCCTGGAAATTGAACTGGTGTGCGAAGACATGCGCTCCCACGAGCACTCGCACCTGAATATTGTCGTTCTGGTAAGCACGCATCAAGGGCGTCATTGGGTCGGGTTCGACCTTCAGATTACCCGGAATTGCATTAAGTGCCTCCTGTACTGAGTTGTCGAACACGTAGGACATATCGATCATCTTGCTGGGAGGCACAAATGCATTTTGCGGTGCCAGGCGCGACACAATTGGCTCATTTGCATAGTTGACCGATTGTGTGCCAGCCGGCGTTGCGGCGACACCCGTGGTGACCAGTGCCTGCGTCGATGGAGGATTAATGGCGCTTGACGGGTTAATCCAGCCCACCTTTGGGTTGGCGCTCGGTTTTTGAGCTGCAGGATTGGCCGTCTTAAAATAAGCGAGTTGCAAATCCTGAAATTCCAGCGCAAATTCACGATAACTCTCCGCCGAATTGCTGGTAAGGATTCTGGCTTGCCAGCTTGTTGGGCCTCCATCTGACCGAGAGCCGAATGCTTCGCCGTCATTTCCGGTCCAGGTGGAACCTTTAGGCTCAACCAGCAAGCCGGCGTAGAGGCCCGCTTGTTGGTGTGTAGAGGGCCCAAAGTGATCGTGGGTAAATACGGTTCGTACAGTTCTGTCCACGTTAGCAGCGTCCACTTGGGGATCGAGGTACCAGCGCTGTATCGTTGTCTGCGCACCCAACCAACTGAGACATTGGGGGCGGTGGGTTGGAGTCCAGTCGTCCGGGCAAGGCTGGCAGCGTAGCGCATTGGGATTGGCAACGCAGTCAAAGATGTCCTTCGGCGGGCTATGTTTTACTTTGTATTGTGGATCCGCTGGGTCGAGGAGCAGTTGTTTCACTCCATTGACCATCAAGCCGCCATCGGCATTTATCGCCCTGATCATCTCCTGCACTTCCTCCGGGCTGAAAGTGCCGTCTTCATAATTAAAGCCGTTACCCGCGCCGTCAGAGGATGTCACATCAAACTTCACCAGATGGATGTGCTGTCCCAAAATATCGGTGGGTGTACGTACCTGGAAATCATCCACCAGATAGTAGTTGGGCACCAGATTCGTATGCCAATACTCCACTATGTCTCCAGAGTTTCCGCGGAAGAACAACGGCTCCGGCTGCCGTCCGGGCTTTCCATTGGTAAAGTCAATCGTGGGTTGGACATCCTTCCATAGAGTCAGCATGCGCTGCTGCGGGTAATGCCAGCCCTTTTTGTTGAAGGTTACATTCGCTTGAATAGCCGCAGCCTTGTAAACACGCTTTACCCCAACCGCATTGCCATTATCATCTACCGCCGGATCGGCGAAGGGCGCGCCCGGCTGGGCTCCAAGCTGCTCCGCGCTGTTACCCGCCGGATTCTTTCTCGGCAACCCATTGATGATAAAACCCGTCGGTGGCGTGTTCATAGTACTCTGCGGAGGAGTACTCATTGACGAGGGGCAACTTCCCGGTGTGCCATCCGGGAAAAATGTCGCGTAACAGCGTTTGCCGAAGAACTTCATCGCGACTTGCTCCACAGGGGTTCCCAATTCAGGCAGTTGGATGGCGCTTATCGCCGCCAGATCCTTGCTCCAGTCCTTCAAATCATGACTCTCGTAAGAGACTGAGCCCCCGGTTACCACGTGGCGGGGTAAACCGCCGTCCAGGAAACCGCCTGCTCCATCCGACGCAAAATCAAGCGGCGGATGAGGTGCGCGGGCGCCCGCGACTCCTGGAATGAAGAACGGGAAGCCGGGATTCGCTGTTACGTTACTTCCGCTCGGATCGGGCGTTGCTGGCGTTCCGTAAACGATCTGTCCGTTGTCGATGAAGACGGATGATGGCAATGGAGCCATGGGGATCGTCGGCAACGGTACGATAGCTGGAATCGGCGTCCCAGCCAGAATTTCACCATCAGGCAATGCGCGCGTGCCCTTGACCGGGATCCCTTCCTTGAGTTCCGAGCCACCTTCAAACACATCATGCGTCCGCCACATCGCCCACATACCCGCTGCGAAGTGCGGGTAGAAGTGGCAGTGGAAGATGGAGTCGCCCACCACCTTGTTTCGGTTGCCACTGCCGTTATAGACCATCTCGAGCGTATAGCTGGCGCCAGGGCTGATCATCTGACTATCCAGGTAGCTTGCCTCGTCACTATTTGGCGACTGAAGCCACTGGTGCGCATGCTGATGGTGGACATGCGTCACGTCTCTTCCCCCGTGAAGAATCCTGAACTTCAGGTGATCGTTGATGTAGCTGTGATAAACGTTGGATGGGTCATCAGGATAATAAGCTCGCGTCGCCTTAACGAGTCCAGCGAGGGTGTACGGCGGTTGAGTGACAGCTGGTGGCACCGGTTTTCTTGCGTTCGCGCAGTTTGGATCGGGTGCACCTCCCGTATCGCCAAACTGTGCGGCTGTACATAGGGGCGGAGGCGGTGGAACGGGCGGCTGTGCCGGAGTCGGCAGCGGCGGCTGAATATTCACATTGGCCGGTCGGTCCACCAGCATTGCCGGATCGCCTACCGCCCACGCGCTCAGAAAAAACTCTTCAAACTTACAATCAACGCAAGAGCCCATGGGGCCCACACCGATCCGGTTGGCGTAGATCTCTGCGCCAATGCCGCCTGTGCCATAGTTGATGGCGAAAGAGTCCTGACCAGCCTGGGTCATATCCGCCAGACTTTTTTGTGCGGGTGTTGCATTAGCCGGTGCATTAGCCAAAATGGGAAACGCCTGGGTAGCAACCGGACCCAGCGCGCCGTGATAGATAATCGTAATCTCGCGATAGGGTTGCTTCCGGTCGGGCGAGGCTGGATTCTTGCAGAAGAGCGGACTAATGCCCGGAGGAGGGTTGGGCGCCGCGGCATTGCAATTTGTTTCGGGGTTATTGACGCCTGTCGTACCTGGGAACCTTCCAGCGTTCGGGCCGGTGATCATAGCGGTCAGATCGGTGTGCACGATGTTCAAATTCGTATCGAGCATCTTTAGGATCGGCGTATTCGGAGGAATCGTAGTTCCATCAGGATACTTGGAGCCGGCCGGATAGACGGCGTTGTAGTCAACGATGGGATGACCGTCGGGAGTGGTGCCTTTTGTAGCTAACTTCAAATCTTGTTGCGTCACCTGACTGCGATACCATTCGGCTCCAGCGGGCTGGACGTTGACGGCCCCAAAAAGTCCGTTCGTGAGTTGGTTGCCGTTGGAACTGGTGTCGCCCATAGTGTAAAGCAGGAAGGTTCCTTCTGCCTTGGCGAAAAGCGTGTACGTTTGTGTCGCCGGAGGCATGTTAGCAGAAACAGGAGAAGCGCTGGCCAGGCTGGAAGTGTTTTTGCCGACGAACGATCCATCGTCACCACTGCCTGCGACCCATTCCAGGCCTTGAACGTGGATTGACACCTCGGACGTAGTGCCCGTAGGTGTAGCAGGAGGAGGCGGAACGTTAAAGCTGCTCTTTGGTATGGAATTTGTCAGCGTGATCTTCAGGCAGTCTCCGACATTTGCGCGCAATACTATCGGACGTGGTCTTTTATCTGCTCGTAGTCGCAGTTGATTACCTAACCCCGCTACCGTGTCGCGCTTGAGGGCAAAAACCAAGCCATCTGGAAGTGCCGCTCCCAACCGGTTCAGCATGATCGGCTGCGGTAGGGCCACCACGTCGGCATTGATCTTCCGCTGACAGGTTTGAGCACCTGCCGCTCCCGAGATGAATAGGAATGCTTGAAACAGAATCAGGCAGCTGACAAAGCGCGCGGAGGCGGCTCTTGCGGCCATGCCCATTCTCCTCGATTCGCCCAGCTGACGACTACGAGTGCTCAGGATCATTTGACCAACCCCTTCCCAGAACCGAAGTGAGGCTAACGAGGGCTACCAGATCTCGTTAGTAGATTAAAGTCTGAAATATAGTCCAGTGAGAAAAACCGGTAACGCCCTGTGTTCCTTGACGGTTAAAGCGTAGTTCTTCTAACTTCTTATGTCTTGATGGCTAAAGCGTAGTTCTTCCGAGTTTTTATGTCAAGAAGCCAGGCGAGCAAAGCCGTGGCAAGATCAAGCGTAGCGCCACGGCGCGGGGGTAGTATCGAAACGCTGACGCTTAAACAGTAGAATCGAATGGGTACGACGCTAACCCTGAGAAGATTCGGTCTCTGAAGGTTAAAGTTCAAGGCGGTGTTCTAGGCACCTAGATTCATGATGGGGATTCATGCAGAACAGTTCCCGCACACCAAGTCAAATCCGCGAGGGAAAATCTCGTCTCGCGACCCTATACATCCAGTTGCTAATAATGGTTGTGTCCCAGTGGGCTTTAATCGTTGCTCAGGTTTATGCGCGAGATAATAGTAGCAATATTCACCCACCGACAAGGTTCGAGGGGTCAATGGCCGCTGGTTCAGATTCGGCCGCCCAGGAATTCGGCCGCACAGAAAAGGATAATGTGACACCCGCGGGCTCAAGCGGCGTATTCCCCCCAAGCGATCGACCCCGTCAACCGCAAGTATATTTGCATGAGGGTGTAGCCGTCGACTTCACGATTGAACCCATCGCAGGAGAAAAAGGAAGATCCTCCGAATTGTTGGAAGGTACAGAGGCGACGATACGGTTCAAAATCACCGACACTAACGCGGGTAAGGCCCTCGGTAACCTTCGTCCTGCGGCGTGGATCGATCAGCGCGAGGCCGAAAGAGCTTCGGATCCAAGGGCGTGTCGCGAGAAAGTTCAATCGTTTCTGCAACCCAGCTTCAATAAGCGCCCGGACATCGACCTCAATGCCTACTTCATTCTAGCCCTGAATCACGAACCCAACATTTCAGTCATAGATCCGCTCTCCGGTTTCGCGGGAACCAAACTCTACACTTTGGTCCCTTTGCCCGGCACTGGAGAAGATTGGGTCATGAGCGCTGACAAGAAAAAGCTCTATGTCTCCATGCCGGTCGTTAATCAGATCGCTGTGATCGATACACTCACCTGGAAACCGATCGCGAACATTGATGCGGGCGTGAATCCGGCGCGCATTGCCCTTCAGAGCGATGAGAATTACCTGTGGGTGGGAAACGATGGACCCGAAGGAAAAGACAGCGGTGTCACTGTAATCGATACGGCAACATTGAAAGTTGCGGCTCAACTCAATACAGGGATGGGACATCATGAAATCGCCTTCACAGACGATGATCGCTGGGTCTTCATATCAAATAGACAAAGCGGAACGCTGTCGGTAATAGATGTGCGCAAGCTCGCCGGGGTCACGGATATTAAGGTCGGCTCGCTGCCTACGGCATTAGCGTTTTCTCCCCTTAGCAAAGCGGTTTATGTGGCTAACGAAGGTGATGGAACGATAGTCGCGGTTGACGGGTCGCGCTTCGAGATCCTGGCACGCATGAGAGCTCAACCCGGACTCCGCGCTATACGGATCCTGCCCGATGGCCGCTTTGGCTTTGTGGTCAATCGAACGGTCAACACGGTCTACATTTTCGACCTCTCTACTAACCGCCTGGTTCATACCGTGCCGGTTGGGCTCGCCCCCGATCAGATCGCCTTTACTAGACAATTTGCTTATGTGCGCGCCGCTGACAGCGAGTTCGTCACCATGATCAAAATCACCGAACTCGGCAAGGGATCTCAGGAAGTGGCAGTTACCCGTTTTCCTGCTGGCCAGAAAGCGCCACAAGGATCGCCCTCCACGTCGCTCGCCGATGCAATCGTTCCGGCCCCGGAGGAGGGTGCGGTGCTGGTCGCGAATCCCGCCGATAAAATGATTTACTTCTACACCGAAGGCATGGCCGCACCGATGGGCAGTTTTCAGAATTACCGCCGCGAGCCCAAAGCGATACTCGTCTTGGATAATAGTTTGCGCGAGAGCCCGCCCGGAGTTTATACCACCACTGTCCGGCTCACCGGACCCGGCCGCTACGACGTGGCATTTCTTTTAGACTCCCCTCGCTTGTTCAACTGCTTCGACATCACCGTTGCGGAGAATCCCGACCTGCCAGAGCATAAAGCAGTCGCAATCAAGATCGAGCCTCTTTTGAAAGATGCGAGCGTTCGTGTTGGCGCAAGCTATAAACTGCGTTTCAGGGCAAGCGACTCGAATTCCAACCAACCGAAGGCGGATCTGAAGGATATGGGCGTGCTGGTATTTCTCGCGCCGGGCATTTGGCAGCATCGCGAATGGGCCAAGCCGCTCAGCGACGGTGTCTACGAAATGAGCTTTTTACCGCCGCAAGCAGGCGTGTACTACGTCTACTTCCAGTGTCCTTCGCTGGGAGTTCATTTCAACCAAATACCACACTTAACTCTGAACGCAACGAAGGGCGATGACGTGTCCAGAGCGAAAGCGACTGAGCCTTGAAGAAACTCGACAAGTCGGGGAGGGCAAATGCTGTCGCCTCCGTAGCGGGTTATTTGCGGTTCGCAGCTTCCGTAATCACGTTGACCAGTGTAGCCGGTGATGAGAGGCCGTAGGTTCTAGTCCAATAGCCGGCCACATCATTACCGACAAGGATCATAGGTGTATGGTCGTTCTTATCGCCGACCGCGGCTCCGAGCGCTTGCAGCAGCGAATCAATCTCAGCTTTGTCGCCGGTTACAAAGGTCCATCCCGGTCCCGCCTTAAACTTTGCGGCCAAGTCATACAATCTTTCGGGAGTGTCAGTAGCAGGATCGACGCTGACGGAAACCAACCGTATCTCGGTCCCGATGCGTTTCCCCAGGTCTTGCTGGACCTTACGAAATATCGCCGTCAGAGGAGGGCAGATCGTCGTGCAAGTGGTAAAAATAAAGTTAATGGCAACCGTCTTGTCTTTTATCAGGTCTGTATAAAAACTAAGCCGCTTGCCATTCTGATCGTAGACCGCGGTATCCGGGATCCGTAAAGATGAGATAGGACCTGTATTCTCCGCCGCTAGCGCCGACGTCAATGCAACGAGCATTGCGAGAACTCTAATGGGCATCGATTTATTTTTAGTCTGCGGGATCTCTCGATCCGTTCGTGGCCCGTTTCAATCGGCGTAGATCCAACCACTTGCGGGCAAGAACCTTTTCTTTTCCAGGTCAATGGTAACGACGTATGCCCCCATCGCCCCGATACGACGATTGATCCCATAAGTGACTGCTGGCGTCACCCCCGTGGGATATTCATAAAGGCCTTCAAGAGCTTGTATCAGTTTCTCCCGGCTCAAGTCTTTACCGGCGCGTGTCAAACCCTCGATCAATATCTTAGCAGCACTATACGCTGAACTTTGCACAGCTAAAAGGTGCGCGGGCAGCTTGTGTTTTACCGCGAGGGCGCGAAATTCTTCGATTCCCTCCGAGGTGTAGTCGTCGGGTGAATTAGAAACGGAGATGAATATTTTCTGGCTGAAGCTTGGAGGAGCGTCAAGAATTTCGTTCCCCGCAACCGCTCCCGGGAGGTAAAAGGTAGGCGACCAGTGCAGCACAGCAGCCTCGTTCATTAGCGCCATGGCTTCTCCGCCCGTACCTAAGAAGAAAATGACACTCCTATTTGTCTGTTTCAACTTTGCGGCGAAAGTCGGGACATCAGAATCCGCGTACGGATACCTGTACGTTTCGGGTGGACCGCATCCGCTCTTTTGGCATTGATCCTTGATGGCTTCAAGCACACCCTTGGCCATTTTGTCGTCAGAATACACAACCAGTACACCGGCTCTTTTATCCGGCATTTTCCGACAAGCGAAGTTGGCAAGTGCACGAGCCTGTCCGTCCACTCCCGACAGAACATAGAAAACGTGACGATTCAACGGATGGCCGCCCTGTGGATAGAGAGTGAGCGGACCCACCATCGGCACCTCCAAATTGTCCATGAGCGCGGCGAGCTCCTTGTCGGCACCCGCGATAAAAGCGCTCGTCATTGCGAAGACCTGTTCTTCCTGAATGAAACGCTTGACGTTCGCGGCTATGGGCGTATCGGCCGTTTCGTTGATCTTCAATTCGATTCTGCGATTGTAAATCCCGCCTCGGCTATTCACTTCTTCAAAGAAAGCCGTCGTCACCGCTTTGATGGCCTCGCCAATGCCAGCCAAGTCGGCTCTGGCCGGTATAGTAGTTCCGATTGTGATGCTGTTCTCGGTCAGTCCAGGGTCGCGGTCTTTGCCAAGTCGCTTCAGATATGCAACGAGATCGGCCATGTCTTCTTGCGATAGTTGGTAGCGGGGCATGACGATGAGCAGTTTGTTACCTGCCGGATCAAGACCGCGCGTAATTGCCAGTTCAAGCGTGCGGTCGGTGTAAGGCGGATGGGTGCGCCCCCCTGGATGAGTAACTCCGTACGGCTTAGTTAGCGCTTCCCAGGTAAGGTTTGAGGGAATAACGCCACCCTCAGGCTTACCTCGTCCATCGAGTCCGTGGCAGTTCGCGCACGGCATGGTTCTGCCCGGCACTTCTAATGATGATTCGCCCACATAAGCCAGAATTTCGTGTCCACCGGGACTGGTGCCATGAACATAGATCCGTTTGCCGGACTTCTCCTCAGCTGTTAAAGGACCTTCTGCCGCCCCAGTGGCAAAGACAGGATCGTCAAATACGACGGGGAGAATAAGACCAGCAATAAAAGCCAGACAGCTGATGTTTGCTGGAGGCTTGGTTGAGTGTTCCATGTTATGCGCGGGCCAGCTCAGGCATAGGCCGACCTTTCTCGTACTGCGTCGAACGGTACTGCGGGCAACAGTGAGCTTGCTTAGAACGAGCCTTCAACTACTCCGACAAGAGCGTTCATACGCTGTTGAACGAGGCTCTGGATTTTCCGGGCCAGGCTAAGAAAAGCTTCCGGATCAGCCCCCGTGGGCTCTTCGAGATCCACGTCCGGTTGCAGGCAGCACACTTTCGCTGCGGCCCAGGGGAACATCTTGATTGCCATCTGCTGGTGTTGTTTCGTCATGCAAAAGATGGTTTCAGCTTTAGCCGCAAGTTCGGTGCTTAGGTTTTGTGAACGATGTTCGAAGGACGGCACGCCTAACTGTCGAAGCGCTCGCCGCGCTCCAGGGGTCATCGGCGCGCCGGCCTCTGCCGACAAGCCGGCGCTGATGGCCTTTATTCCACCGACGCCCAATGCTTCGAGCGGTACCTTTAGCCGCCGGGCGATTTCGGCGTTGCAGATCGCCTGCGCCATCGGCGAGCGGCTGGTATTCCCGCGGCAGACAAAAACAAACAGGCGTTGCAAGGCATTGGGATGTTTTGTATGAACCAAATGACAAGAATGAGTTCTGATGACCATCCACACCTTAGTGGAAGCTTGCAGCTCGGCTGACGATATGGAGCCGGGAGCCAGATGGATCCGGAACTCAGCGCCGCAGTCCACTCGAGCTTCAATCTTTGGGCCGATACGATCGAGGCGCTTCACACGCCCACTAATCACGTTGCCAACGCCGACCATCTCGGGGCGCGCGGTAGCGAGCAAGATATCGCCGGCGCGGATGCCGAGGCGGACTTCCGTCCCTGGCGCAACGCGTGTCGGCGGAGCCTCAAGCTCAATGGAGCTGCCGAGTATACGGCAGGTCATAGTGCCTTTACGTTCTTGGATTCCAACCACCGTCGCGTCGAAGAGGTTTTCGAAGCCGGCAAACTGCGCCATGGTTTCGCGACGCGGTGCGGAAACAACGTCAAGAGGCGACCCTTCCGCCACGATCCGCCCCTGGTCGAGGGCAACCACCCGCTCTCCCAAGGCAAAGACCTCCTCATGATCATGGGTGACATAGAGTATGGGAATACGCCGTGCTTCGTTCCATCGGCGCATGTCATCGATGATCCCGGTCTTGGTACGAACGTCCAATGAAGACAGCGGCTCATCCAGTAGCAACACGCAGGGTTCCGGGACCAGAGAACGCGCCAGCGCAACCCGCTGTTGTTCGCCTCCAGAGATCTCGCGCGGCAGCCGCTTGCGCAGGTGAGCAATCTGAAACGATTCCAGGATATTGGCCATTCGCCGTTCGCGCTCAATTGCATCCAGGCGGCGGAGGCCGTAGGCGACATTCTCTCGTACGCTTAAATGAGGAAAGAGCGCAAGGTTTTGGAAAACAAAGCCAACGCGGCGTTGCGCCGGCCCGACGATTACTCGCTGTCGCGCGTCGAAGAGTACCCTTGCCCCGATGGCGATGCGGCCCTGATCCGGATCGGACAAGCCGGCGATGCAGCGCAGTAACGTCGACTTTCCCGCGCCCGACGGGCCAAGAAGAATGGTGATCCCGGGCAAGACCCTGAATTCCGTGTCAAGCTGAAAACCGGAATCTTTGCATGTCGCGTAACACTTGCGCACGCGGACGTCGAGTGCGTTGCTTTCCCCCGTTCGTTGATGGGACTCTGCCATGGATCTGCTAACCGTCGTGCGGTCTTACCCCGAGAGGTGTCACAACGTACGCATGACTTGTTAGACGACTGAGAAACATGGAAACCCCCACCACCGCTCCAGCGGCCAGCACCAGCCAGAAGGCTACGGGCATGGCCCCGGCGAGGCCGCCCGATTCGAACTTCACCCACATATAAACCGGTAGCGAGTGAGGGTTGTATGCCATTATGAGCGTGGCCCCGAATTCGCCTAATGCCCGGATCCACGCGAGCGTAATCCCCGCCGCAATGCCGGGCCAAGCCAACGGCAGCGAGATGCGCCGGAAAATTTGCCAGCGCGAATCGCCCAGCGTGGCTGCTGCCTGCTCCAATTTGGAATCCACGCTGGCGAATCCGGCGAGCGCGGAGACCACAACGAACGGCGCGGCTACAAATAACTGTGCCAGGACGATGCCCGCGAGGTTGTTGGTCAACTCGATGTTCCTGGCGTCCAGCGGTTGTCCGATAATTCCGTACGGGCCGAACGTCTGCAAAAGCAGTATGCCTCCGGCCAGGCCCGGCACGACCATCGGCAGAAACACCAGGCTGATCCAAAACCTCTTGAAAAGCAGGTTGGCGCGAGCCAGTAGGTAGCCCAGTGGCACGCCCAAAACGGTCATAATGAGCGTGGAGATGACAGAGGTAGTCACGGAAATCTTTAATGCATGGCGGGCATCCGGTTGCGCCAACGCGGCCATCCAGCCTGACCAGTCGGCATGCAGCAGCAGGTTCATGATCGGCAGTACGAGATCAAGCAGGAGCAGGCTGCCTAGCAGTCCGAAGGCTATAAACGTCGGGTTCAGCTGTCGGCTCATGATTTGAATGTTCCCGAAGCGAATTCGCGCAGCCCGTCCGGAACCTGCGTTACGTCTCCGCCGACCTGATGGTCCACGTTCCCGAGTCCGAACCGCTTGAGTAAATCGTCCGAAGAGAGCAGGAATCGCACGAACGCCAGGGCAGCCTCCCGATGACGAACCGTCTCTGGGATTGTTATGGTGAAAAGAATGGGCGAGCCGCTGATCTCAAGGCCGGACGACGTGGTGTAGATTTGTCGTGCATAACGGGCGGCAAAGCGCGGATTGCCTAGGCTAATCTCGGGCGGGAGACTGATGTAGGGCAATTTATAGGCTAGCACCTCATGCTTGTAAAAAACTCCGGCATCACACTGGCCGGACTCTACTTGGACCATCAGTACGATCTCGGGGAACACCTGGGCCGGGTTCCGGGGATCGCCCAATAAACCGGGAAGCTCCGGGCGGTGGTAGTGCTGGCCGGCCAGACCAAACATGAAAAGGGTCCTGTACCCTTTGGGGTCGATGCTTGGATCTCCTCTGCCAAAGCGTACGCCCGGCGTCTTCAGGACCTCATACCACGGGATCCGGTGGGCTGCTGCCGCCCTAAATGTTGGCGCGAATTTGCTGCGCGGGTTGTAGCCGAGCACGAGCTGCGCGGATGCAAGAATCATAAACCACTTTACCATGCCCGCGTTCTGCGGGCCCATCAGCAGGCTTTCATTCACCGCTGGATCAGCGCTGATGAAAACATCAGGTGTCCTCAACCGACCGCGGATCATCTGCGCCGCGCCCAACGATCCCTGCGCTTCACCCTGATAGGCGTAGCCGGTGGCCTTCACAAAGGCCGGGCCGAGACCGTTTTCCATGACCGCTGCCAGCGACCCCGCGTACAGGACGGCCACCGTGCGGTCCTGAGGACTGGCGGAGGCCAAAGCGGGAGCCAAGGCAAGCACCACGGCACAGAGGATTGCCACGGTATGCTCCCGCTTTATACTGATCATAGTCTCACACAACAATGCTACGTGACCAAGCAGCAAGTTACGTTTAGGGTCACGGTTTATAAAACGATGGATCATGCTGCTGGCCTAGCAAGGATTTTCCAATCGTGGCCAGTAGGTGATCGTCATTGTCATGACGAACATAGAACGAAAGGTCCCGGTAGATTCGTTCCAGCGGACTGGGGCGGTTCAGGCTGCGCGCGCCGCACGCCCTGATGCATCGTTTCACTGTCTCTTCCGCCAGGTGTTCCATGGTATGTCGGACGCGGCTACCTGCCAACTGCGCCTCGGCGTGCCGTCCTGTCTCCCACATGCGTGCTACGTGGTGAAGCCACAAATATCCTGCTTCTACGTTGATTGCGCTCTGGGCAATGTGTTGCTGGATGTATGGATCTGCCCCTTTGGACTGGGAGGTCACGTATTCAATAGCAAACTCGTAGGCGGCTTCTGCTGCTCCCAGAAAGGTCGCGGCATAATGGGGAATGAAGCAGGTTTGCCAGCCGTCGAGAAGATACTGGCCGGGGCGCCCGATCAGGTTACCGTCCGGGATAAACGTGCGTTTGAACCGTACCACATGGCTTGCAGTGGCCCGCATGCCGATGGGATCCCACCAGGAGAGATCAATGCTCACCGACGGATCCGAAAGATCGCAGGCCAGCAAAAGTTGAGACGCAACCGCGCCGGTGCTATGTCTTGCGCCCCCCGGACCAGCCGTGTTCACTAGCAGGATGGCCCAGTGCGCGCCACCCGCGCTGGTGGCGAATGCCTTGCTTCCATCAACAATGTAACCACCTTCAACCTTGGTTGTCGTAGTTCCAAAGTGCAAGTGTTCCGAAGACGCTCGTGCCTGTGGTTCACCGCTCCAGGCGACCCATATTTCTCCCCTGCGCACCACACCACTGAACCAGCGTTCCTTTTGTCCTTGCGTTCCCATGCCGTCAATTAAGACCAACGAATTGGCATGACCTTCCCAACAGCGCGCCAGCGAAAGATCGGCCCTTGCGATTTCTTTGGTCATGAGCCAGAGCGTAAAGACATCTCCACGGTGGGGACCGAGCCCCAGGCCGCCGTATTCGGAGGGCACCGCCGGCGCTAGCAGTCCGGCGTGGAAAAGATCGGCGAAATCCTCGGCAGGGAAAACAGCATCGCGATCGTAGAGGCAAGCGCGAGGAGCAAACTTAAGGCGCGCGAGATCGCGCACAGCCTTCATGAGTTCTTGCTGCGTCGAGCTAAGTTCAATGGGGATCACAAAATTGGATTCCATCTCAGGATCTGCGATCTAGGCTTCTTCAGCGTCTCGTTGTTCTACCTGCAACCGGGTGTTGATGGAAAAAAACCGCCGAATATCGCAACCTCGTCCTAGGGAGCCGTTATCGCTTCGCCGACCATCGTATGGAATTGCTTGCGCCCCTGAGTCAAAACAACCTTTATAGGCGCCGATTATCTTGCCGCCCGGACCATCGTTCCCAAACCGAGCGGTGTGGGATGCCGCCCATAGGCGACATCAACATCCACTGTATCGCGGCTCAGTGAATCGATGGCGAAGGACAAGCCGTCATTTTCCCCTGCAACGAAGAATAAGAGATCCCATGGGTTTTCTCAACGGTTAGCTGGTAGATGAGGTTGAAGTAAGGTGGCGACTGTTAATGATGGCAGGATGAAGGCGGCGAGCGATCATCCTTGACTACGCAGTTGCAAAAGCGTTAGGGATGAAAGAGCATGCATCATACTTAGTGAAGGGTCCCAAAAAAGTATGATTTCCGGGGGAACTAACGACCCTGTGCGCGCGTCCATAACGACACCTTCAGCGTAAAACTCAGCTCATGAATAGACGTAACCTACTCCGCACGCTGCTCGTCGGCGCCACGGTTGGATTGTGCATCACTCCTACGCGAGCCGCTGCGGCCGAGTCCAAACCGAAAGTCAGGAAGCTGATCAAATCCAAGGACGAGTGGAAGAAACTCCTCAGCCGCGAGCAGTACCAAGTGCTGTTCGAGGAAGACACCGAGCGCCCCGGCACTAGCCCGCTCAACGGTGAGAAGCGCCCGGGCCTGTTCCTCTGCGCCGCCTGTTATCTGCCGCTATTCGACGCCAAGCACAAGTTCGAGAGCGGCACCGGCTGGCCGAGTTTCTTCGACAAGTTACCGGGCCATGTCGCCACGCGGACCGATTACAAGCTGATTTGGCCGCGCACCGAGTACCACTGCGCCCGCTGCGAGGGCCACCAGGGTCATGTGTTCGACGACGGTCCCGCGCCTACCGGTCTGCGCTACTGCAACAACGGCGTCGCGCTGCGCTTCGTGGCGGCAGGCGAGCCGCTGCCTGAGCTGCGGACCTGACATGTCCCCGCCAATCAAGCGTGCCACCGCTGCGATTGTGCTGGCGCTATGCGCCGGCTTCTCCGGCGCCGGTTTGGCGGCCACCGCTAAGGCCACGTTTGCCGGCGGTTGCTTCTGGTGCACCGAATCCGACTTCGAGAAAGTGCCCGGCGTGATCTCGGCCGTCTCCGGCTACATCGGCGGCAGCAAACCCGATCCCAGTTATGAGGAAGTCTCTGCTGGCGGCACCGGTCATGCCGAAGCCGTGGAAATCGTGTTCGATCCGGCCAAAGTCAGTTACCAGAGGTTGCTTTACATCTACTGGCGCAGCATCGATCCCACGGCCAAGGACCGCCAGTTCTGCGACGTCGGATCGCAGTACCGCAGTGCGATTTTCACGCATGACGAGACGCAGAGGAAACTGGCCGAAGCGAGCAAGACGACGTTGAAGAAGTCCGGAAAATTAACGAGCCCGATCCAAACACAGATCGTCGCTGCCGGAAGCTTTTATCCGGCCGAGGATTATCACCAGAACTACTACAAGAAGAATCCCCTGCGCTATCGGTACTACCGCTACTCTTGCGGGCGGGAGGCGCGTCTGCAGGAGATCTGGGGTGACGAGGCCGGCGCACATTGACGGTGATTTTTTGCAAAACGTTTGTGACAAATCTACGTTTCCGAATCCGATCGCGCGCGTGAGTGTGACAAAGCGTGCCGCAGCTTTCGATTTCCATGTAAGATCATTTCAATGCCTGGTCGCCGACTTAAACCGAGCGCGGTAATCTAGGGCGCTCACGCCGAGTAAGCGATGAAACGTCCGGCGCATGCGTTCCGGATCGCGAAAACCCGATTTGTCTGCCACGGTTTCAATCGGCAGCTCGGTACTCTCCAAGTAATAGCGCGCGGCATCGATACGCGCCCGTTCGACGAATTTAGCCGGGGTCATGCCGGTTTCGGTTAAGAAAACCCTGGCGAAATTGCGTGGGCTCATGGCCATGCGCTCAGCGAGATCCTCGATCCGGAGATCCTCCGCGGGATGGTCCACGATCCAGGCCTGCATCTGGCGTAGATCCGGACGTTGAGCCGCCTCACTGGTCAGATAGGCGCTGAACTGAGATTGACCGCCTGGCCGCTTGAGAAAAACCACCAAGTAGCGCGCGACAGATAATGCCAGCTCCCGCCCACAGTCTTGCTCCACCAACGCTAACGCGAGATCGATGCCGGAGGTAATACCTGCCGAGGTGAAAATGAAATCATCCTGTACATAAATCCGGTCCGGATCGACCGTAATCGACGGATAATTACAGGCTAACTGGTTACACCAGTTCCAGTGAGTAGTGGCTTGACGACCGTCGAGGAGACCGCTTTCTGCAAGCAGAAAGGCCCCCGTGCAGACCGAAGCGAGCCTTCTGACCCGCGGTGCCATGGTGCGTATCCAATCCACCAATAAACGATCGCTCAACACAGACGTCACACCACCGCCTGGAATCAACAAGGTATCGATACCGTTTGTAATATCGCTATAGGCTCTATCGGCTATGATCTGTAGACCGGATAGGGTCTTGACCGGCCCCGGTTTTTCGGCCAGCACTTCGACGGTATAAGCGGGATCCTTGGTGATGCCCTCTCGCTGCAAGCCCATGCTGGCGAAAGTAAACACTTCCATTGGCCCGGTAATGTCCAAGACCTCAACCCCCGGAAAGGCGACGATACCGATAGATCTCACTTTCCGGTCGTGAGTCAGCGCATAGGGAATTAAGGGTTTTTTCGACAAGGGGTATTTCCTTTACGCCGTTTTCACGGGCGTCATAGAATGCCGACTACGACTTAGATTCTGCTTGCTACCAGCCGACTAATGCACGAGAGGCTACTGGACCGTTTCCTCTTGTATAAATTCGCTGGCGCCATGGAGTGATAATTGGTTTCATGATTTTTCTCCGAAAAGGCACTGGTACAATCTCATCCTCTCGTCTCACGTAATTTTCCACAATGACATATTCCCCTCGATTCCTGCCAAATGGAATACGCCCGATCAATTCCCTGCCCTGGATTTGAAGCGCGCGGTAGTCATTTGGACCTACCCTGACACAGGCGCTACAGGGTCCTAGGCGACGTTGCTGAGACCGGGCGGGTAGCGGCGGCCCTCTTGGATATCCGCGTCGTCGCACAGCAAGGTGTCGATTTTATCCATCTGCGCTTCCGCATCGTGATAGCCGAGCTGAATGAGGCGTTCGAGGTAATCGGGCCCGAATAAGAGCAAGCTCAGGATGTCGTTCGAGTGCGTCTCTTGTGTCCCCAGCCCACGGGTCATGAAGCGGAAGGCCCGCGGCAACTCTGCTTCGTACTCGCTCGCGAGTTCACCCAGGTCGCGGGACGGCCGGATTAGCAGCATCTGGATTGGTCGCATCCCGCAACACTCTTCCGGCGAACGGCCTCGGATCAGGTGATTGATACGCTCCAAGCGGGCAGCGTCATTATCGAAGGCGTCCAGAAAGATGGCGTTGAAGAGGGCGCCTACGACCTGAGCGGGTGGCGGGTAGTCGTTGATCTGATCGTGCTCCGGCTCCTCGAAGCTGCGGGCACAGCGGGTGTGTATGGCAAGGATGCGGCTGGCGCCAAGATGAATGGCGGGTGACAGCGGGGCAGTCATGCGTATACCCCCGTCGCCGAACCAACGCTGATGAATGCGCACGGCCGGGAAAAACAGGGGCAACGAGGCTGAGGCTAAGATATGGTCCAGCTTCAATTTGCAGAGTACGGTCTTGCGGTTGCCACGCTCACGCACGTGTTGCTCGCGCCCTTGAACCCACGTGACGGACTGGCCGGTCGAATAGCTGGATGCAGTGATGGCCACGGCCTTGAGGCTGCCACTCGCGATATTCCGGGCAATGCCGGGAAGCTCCCGATTGACTGGAGCCAAGAGGCGTTCCAGCATCGCACATAGAGGGCCCGTGTCCACCATGCTGCGGGCCTTGAAGTTCAGGGAAGCGCTACCCGTGAGGAGCCGTGCCGCCCAGGAGACTACGTTGCGCGCCAAGGATAGCGTGTCGACTTTGAAAACCTGATCCGTCGTCACGCCACCCCAGATCTTCGCCAACGACTCCGCCTTGTCCGGCAACCCCATACGATTGCTGGCGAGGTAGGCGGCGTTGATGGCGCCCGCCGATACACCGGTGATGACCGGGATATTGATCTCCGGGTGGTGCTTGGCGAGGGCCCGAAGCACACCCACCTGGTAGGCACCGCGGGCTCCACCCCCAATCAACACCAGGCCCAAATCGTTGCTGTAGGCTGTCATTTTCGTCGCCTCCCGAGCATACGCTACGCGCGGATCACGGCGTCTAAACCACGACCTCTTATGCGCATACCGTCGCACACCTTGCGCCGGGTACGGTTCAGTTCCCTAACGTTGGACCAACGCACACCGGCAGGTGGCGGTGGCGCAAGAACGACTGAGGTGAGAAAAATATTTACCGTATACGCCTTCGGTGTGTCGGTGGTGCCGCGACTATCGTTACCGGATCCCTCCACCGATCTCTGTGAAAAACTCAAAAATCTCTCGCCGACGCGTGCGATCGGCCATGATCGCTTCGCAGATACGCCCCCGCACCACGAGGCCCATGGCGCACTGCAAATCTCACGTTGCTCGTCTAGCCCTTTGTAGAAATCCAAATCGTTGAGGTGCACGAGGAAGCTCCAAAGGGTCCTCCATGAAGCCCACTCACTGCGAAGCTCGGTGAGCGTGTTTGCGATGACTCGTTGCATAGTATGTTCCCGCGATGTAGGTAAGGCCGCGATCATTACCCGATTGCTCCGCCGATCTCTGTTAAAAATTTACAAATTTATACGCCGACGCATTCCATCGGCCATCATCGCTTGCCAGAAACCTTCTGAGACACGGCTAATGCTCCCGCACTAGTAGATTGCGCGCAATGCCAAAGATCCCACTATTTCTGCCAGAGCGCGGCTAGGACGCTATGGTTTCTGAGGGATTGTGACCTGAGCGAGACAAAGAGGCCCGGCATGCACCGGGCCTCTGGGGGACTGACCTATTGTGGCTCGCCTAGAAACCGCTGGCGTCGAGGCGTCCGCCGGTCACGCACTTGCCGGCGAGCGAGGGGGTCGCGACAGCCCTGGCGAGTAAAGCTGTCTTGATCTGCGCGGCGCTCTCCAGCGGGTGGCTAGCGGCGTAAAGGGCTGCCGCCCCCGTGACGTGGGGTGTGGCCATGGAGGTTCCGCTGTAGGACCCGTATTTCGAACTGTTATTCTTGCCGGGGAGGGATGAGAAAATGCCGGAGCCCGGGGCACCTAGGTCGACCGAGGTGGCGCCGTAGTTCGAGAAGCTCGATTTGGCTCCGCTACTCGTGATCGCAGCGACTGTGATGATGTTGGCATTACCGTAGCTGGAAGGGTAATGGGGAGCCGTGTCGTTATTGTCGCCCACGCCATCCGATCCCCCGTTACCGGCGGCGGCGATGAACAAAATGTTAGCCGTGTTGGCGCGCTCGATGGCGTCGTAGAGGCCCTGGCTGAATCCACCGCCGCCCCAAGAGTTGTTGGTCGCGGCGATGTTGATCCCATGGCGGTTCTTGAGATCGGTGAGGTAGTCGATCGCCTTGATGGCGTTCGCGGTCGTACCACCGGCCCGACCGAGGAACTTTGCCGCGATCATCTTCACGCTCCAGCAGACCCCTGCCACGCCTTTGCCGTTTCCGCCGGTGGCCCCGATCGTACCCGCGACATGCGTGCCGTGGTCGTCCTGCGTGCCGTCGTAGGTGCTGTTGTCCTTGCGGTCGAAGTCCCAGCCATGGACGTCGTCCTTGTAACCGTTGCCGTCGTTGTCCAGTCCATCGACGGGGTCGAGCGGATTGATCCAGGCGTTGGCGGCGAGGTCCTCATGCGCGTACATGAAGCCCTCATCGATGATGCCCACATAGACGTCGCCGCAGCTCGTGTGACCCGAGCCCCACGCCTCACCGGCCTGGCTGCCATACTGGTTTGCAGGATTGCTCCCGTCGCCGTACATCCCCCAGAGGGAGCCGCTTGTGTAATAAGGATCGTCGGCGCTGGCGTCGTGGTGATAGATCCAGTTGGGCTCGGCGAACTCGACTGCAGGGTCCGCTTCCAGCCCACGCACGGCGTCGGCAATGCCTCTCCCCGGCGGGATCCGCAGGAGATCCAGGCTACCCCCGCCGTCCTCGCGCCGGCGCTCGGAGATCACGGTCTCTAAGTGCTCGGCACCTAGGCGTTTCCGGAGGGCGTTCTTCTCGGCGCGCGAGACCCCTGTGCGAAACTGCACCAAGATCTCATCGGGGACATGCTGCGCCGAGTCGAGCGCTGCGAGGGCTTCGTCGGATCGGTCCTCCGCGGAAGCGGCCGGGGGGAGGGCTGGGCCCAAGAGGGCCGTGATTACGGCCCATACGGAAAAGCGGCTTAAGGTAAGTTCCTTCTTCATCGTTCCACTCCTTGGTTGAATTGAATTGCCGGGGTGCCGGTCTTTGACACCCACCATACACGCAAGCAGGATACATGCTAGCTAGCTTCCATTCAAGCTGGCGTATTCGGCCAATACATATTGCACTGCGTTGATGTTGACGATGACGCAGGTGTCGCTTGTGTTTCGCCCCGAGCTGGCATCTAATCCCTTCGATATACCCGGCCCCCGCACGGGAAATTCTGAAGAAGCCGAAAGTCAGCGCGTTACTTGAGAGGTGTTACAGCATGAAATATCTAGTGACTGGTTCTGAAGGACCTGGATTCGCTTCTC
>JBOIDM010000150.1:0-2817 GCA_050740575.1 Gammaproteobacteria bacterium | reverse complement strand
CTTGTACGCGACGGATCTCGCCTTCGAGCTCTGGGAAAGGCTGCAAGCATTACCGCTCTTGGTTCAGCTTGCTTATGCGGCGCTCATCCTCGCACTCACCGGCGGATTCACCTGGGTCGTGTGGCGCCTCTTGCGGCCGCGTAATCCCGCCCCGTCTAGCCCCTAACCCGCACCGCTTAGCGACGGCGCGCTGGAAGCGCGCATCGCCGAGGCCGAAGGGCGCGGCGCCAACACGGGCGAGGCGCGCGCCGAGCTGGCCGTGCTGGCTGAGCGGCGCACGGGCGAGCAGATCTTTATCGTCCTTTTCGGCGAGGGGAGCAGCGGCAAATCCTCGCTCATCCGAGCCTTGCTCCCCGGCTGTGAGGCCGTGATCGATCCGCGCCGGGGGACGACGCAAATGCTGACGCGCTATGCATGGAGTCGGCCGGACGGGACATCGATCCTGCTCACCGATCTGCCGGGCCTGAACGTGACCGAGGACGGCGACGCAAGCGCGTGGCGCGAGGAAGCCCTGCGGGCCCACGCCGTCATCTTTCTCACCGAGGGTGATCTCACGCGCGATCAGTATCGGGAGCTACAACAGCTTGCCCGTTTTCAGAAGCCCGTTATCCTGGCCTTGAACAAGATCGATCACTACACACGGGATCAGCGTGAAGCCTTGCTTGCGAGGCTGGCCACGCGCGTGAAGTCTCTGGGCGATATCGACATCGTCGCTATTTCGGCAGGGGGTATGCGTCCAGTCGTCAAGGTAGGCGCCGGCGGCCGCGAAGAGCTTGTTTCCGCCGCGGTTCCCATCGAGATCGACGCTCTCCTTCAGTCTCTCGATCGAATCCTACGGCGCGGGGCCGGTGCTATCAACGCATCCCGTGACTCGGCCGCGTGGCGCTTGGCGGCGGACAAGCTCGACCGGGCAGTCGTGGCACGCCGTGAGGCCCACGCGCAAGAGATCATCGACGATTACACACGCAAGGCCGTGCTCGGAGCGGCGGTCGCGATCAGCCCTGGTACGGATCTGCTGATCCAAGGCTATCTCGGCATGGGACTGGTGCGCGCACTGTGCCGGGCCTATGAGGTGAGTCCCCGCGAGTTGGATGTGTCGCGCTTCCTCAAGCTCGCTTCCGAGCAGGTGCGTAAGACCTTGCCGCTGGTCCTGACCGTCGCCGGAAACGTTTGCAAGGCCTTTCCCGGGGTGGGGACCTTGGCCGGGGGGCTTTTGCATGCGGTCGGTTACGGGATAATCTTTGAGAGCCTGGGCCGCGCCATCGCCGCTACCCTGACCGAACATGGGGCACTCTTCGTATCACCCGCGCTGCGGGCTTTTGAGGACAGAATAACCGATGATCTGGAAGCGCGTGCTCGCCGCCTTGCTGCCCTCGCGCAAGAAGGCGGATCCGGAAACGGCCGCCGGGCCTAAGGGCCACATCGATCTCGCGCGCGAGAGCTTGCAGGCCTTGCTCGCGGACCCGAACCTGCCGACGCCGGTCCGGCGCGGACTCGCCGCCGAGCTTGCCGGGGTGCAGGCGATGCTCGACAAGCTCGAACACGGGCACATGCACATCGCGGTGTTCGGGCGCGTCGGCGTGGGGAAGTCCGCGCTGCTCAATGCCTTGCTGCACGAGACGCGGTTCAGCACCAGCCCGCTCCATGGGGAAACTCGGGAACCGCAATCCGCCGTCTGGCAGGAATGGAAAGACGGAGGATTGTTTCTTATCGATACGCCCGGCATCAACGACATCGACGGCGAGGAGCGCGAACGCCAGGCGCACGCCGTGACGGAGCGCGCCGATCTCATCCTGTTCGTGGTCGACGGCGATTTCTCGGCAACGGAGATGCAAGCCTTGCGGGTCCTGGTCGCGGCGCATCGGCCGGTGCTCTTGGTCTTCAATAAGATCGATCGCTACAACGATGCGGATCGGGTGCTGGTCTTGGATCATCTCAAGCTCCGGGGCGCGGGCCTCATCCCGCCCGAGCATATCGTATGTACCTCGGCGGAACCGGCCGAGCGCGTGTATCTCGAGATCGATGCGGATGGCCGTGCAATCGAAACGCGCCGTCCCGCTGCCCCCGATGTGGCAAGCTTACGCAGCGCGCTGTGGTCGATTCTGGAAGCCGAGGGAAAGACCCTGATGGCGCTCAATGCGACGCTCTTCGCGGGATCGGTGTCCGATGCCATCGGCCAGCGGATCGTGGCGATCAAGAAAGAGTTGGCCGACCGGCTCATTAGAAAATATTGTCTCGCCAAGGGCGTGGTCGTCGGGCTCAATCCGGTGCCGATCTCGGACCTGGTGGCGGCCGGGATCGCCGATATCGGCCTGGTGTTCCATCTAGCGCGCATCTACGGACTCCCCGTGACCACCGCCGAGGCGGGCGGATTGCTGCGGACCATCGCCGGGCAAATGGCGCTCGTGATGGGCACCGTCTGGGGTGTGCACTTCGTCGCGTCAGTCATGAAGGGCGGCACGGCCGGCCTGTCAACGCTTGTGACCGGGACGGCCCAAGGCGCGGTGGCTTATTACTCGGCCTACGTCGTCGGGCGCGCGGCACAGAGCTATTTCGCGCTCGGCCGCTCGTGGGGGCCGAAGGGCCCCAAACGCGTGGTGGAAGAGATCCTCGAAAATCTTGATCGCGAGTCGCTCCTCGGCGAGGCGCGCGAACAGATCGCTCGGCGCCTGCGGTATTCGGGAACGGATTAATCGTCCGCCTGAGACATCACCAATACCGCCGCTCCTTCGATGGCACCCGAGCGCAGCCGCCGGAGCGCCTCGTTGGCGGCTTCCAGTGGGAAGGCCTCTACGTGGGTTTTGATCGGAACCTCCG
>JBOIDM010000149.1:0-3324 GCA_050740575.1 Gammaproteobacteria bacterium | reverse complement strand
CAAGTATCGGCAAATGAAGGATCTATGTGACGCGCGTACGAAATCAATCCTTGTATGTGATTTCGTAGTCCCATTACCGAATCAAATCTTCTAACCGCGGCGTGTTTCGCAGGACCGATTGTTGGATGAGTAATGTAGTAAATGTGCTGACGAAGGCTGGCCCGAAATTCCCTAGTTAGCTTGGGTTCGGAACCATCCACAAGTAATCCGAGCGTAACCTTTCGGCCTCCCGGCGGAGATACCCGAGTCTTGGTGATATTTGGCGAAAGACCAAAATCGGTCATGACTCTATATATTTTTCCAATGACGGTTGTGGCTTCGCCGCGAGAAAACGTCGAATTGTCTGTTGATAGACAAAGATCGTCTGCATATCGAGAATATACAAGTCCATGAGCATCTGATATGCCAACAGCTCTTTTGTCAAATTCAATCATTGCAAGATTCGAAAGCATCGGGCTGGTCGGTGCCCCTTGGGGCAAATGTGTCAATTTCCACTGAACACTGACCCGCTTTTTTCATCGAAATCTGACCCACTCGGTTAGTCGAGTTGAGGGGGTTAGAGGGTAGTTCGGATACTACTTCCTGTTCTTGAAGCGATAGCTCTCGTTGCCGGTCTCGACGATGTCGCAGTGATGCGTAAGCCGGTCTAGCAGTGCAGTTGTCATCTTTGCATCGCCGAACACCGAGCCCCATTCCGAGAAGGACAGATTCGTGGTGATGATCAGACTCGTCTTCTCGTAGAGTTTTGAGACCAGGTGAAACAGCAGCGCCCCGCCGATTTGGCTAAATGGCAGATAACCGAGTTCGTCGAGGACCACGGCGTCGGTGTACACCAGCCGGGAAGCGAGCTGGCCGGCCCGGCCAGTCTGCTTCTCCTGCTCCAGGGCATTGACCAGCTCGACGGTATTGAAGAAGCGCACGCGCTTGCCGTGTGTCTTGATCGCACTGACCGCCAGTGCCGTGGCCAAATGGGATTTGCCGGTGCCCGGCCCGCCCACGAACACCAGATTGCGGGCGCCCTCGAGATAGCGAGCGGCATACCATTCGCGCACCAAGGTTTCGTTGACGGTGGACTGCGTGAAATCGAAGCTGTCCAGATCGCGGTAGGCGGGGAATTTCGCCACCGTCATCTGATAGGAGATCGAGCGCACTTGCCGTTCGCCGCTCTCCACGGCAAGCAATTCGCCTAGCAGATCGTAGGGCGAGATCTTCTTCTTGATTGCGCCTTCGACGATCTCCTGGAAACTTCCCGCCATGCCGTGGAGCTTCAGCGCTTTCATCCGGCCCAGTACCTCATGCGCTTGCATAGGGCACCTCCGTGAACGCCGCCACCAGCGCCGGAAGGGCCGCGAGCACAACCATCGCTTTCGCCACCGGGTGGGTGAGCAGCTGGTCATAACGCGCCGTGTCGGCCTGTGGTTCGGTGGCGAGCTTCAATCCCTCCGGGGTGGCAATTGGCTCGATCCGCACTTGGGGCTTAAGGCGCGACAACGCGTTGAGGACATAATCCGAACTCAGTACATTGGCCTCCAGGGCGAGCTCACAAGCGATGCTAACCGCTTCGATCCCGTCATGCGGGATTGCAGCCAAGATAGCGACGAATTGACGCTCTCCATTGGTGAGCCGGGTAATGCGCTCCTGCACCTTCCTGAGCACCAGGGGCAGATCCCAGTCCACAAACGGGGCGCCATTGCGCAGTGCGCCGGGTTTCTTCTCGAGTGCCGGTAGGTAATGCCAGGGGTTATACGCGGTTTCGTTGCGCCCGAAGCGGCGTGCGTGCTCGGCAATTACCTCGCCCTCGGCTACCACTTTGATCGTATCGGCGTAAGCACGCAGGCTTACCGGCTGATTCACGAACGCACAGTGCACGCTGTAGCGGTTGCGATCAAAGTGCACCAACGCCTGGGAATTCACGCGGCAAGTGCGCTCATGGAAGCCGTCGAACATCGCCGGCAGCGCCCCCAGCAAGGGCGCTTCCTCGGCAAACACCTCCGATACCGTGCGCAGTTCCTGATCGGGGTGGGGCCGCTCGTGCGCCAACTCCACACAGCGCCGGGTGAGCCACGCATTGAGTTCGATGAAGTCGCGGAATTTGAGCCGGGGTACGAACAGCCACTCGCGTACCAGTTGCACCTGGCGCTCGACTTGCCCCTTCTCCCACCCCGAGGCGACATTGCACGCGTGAGGCTCGAACAGGTAGTGCGCAGCCATCTGCTCGAAGCGCCGGTTGTAGTCGCGCTCGCGTCCCTTCAGTACCTTGTCCACGGCGGTCGACATGTTGTCGTAAATGCCGCGTCTGGGAATCCCGCCGAAGTGCCGAAACGCCTGCCAGTGCGCATCGAACACCATTTCCTGAGTCTCGCGCGGATACGCAATCACCAGGAACTTGCGACTGTGGCACAGTCTGATGTGTGCAACCTTGATCGTCTGCAGCAGACCGGCAAGTTCCACCGTCTCGGTTGAGAAATCAAACTGGAAGGCTTCTCCCGGACCGAATACCAGTGGTATGAATACCGCATTCGATGGCTGCCCACCCTCGCGCTTGTGATGACGCACGTAAGCGGCAACCCGTCCATACGACCCAGCGTAGCCCAGATCCCGCAGCGCTTTATATATCCGCCTCACCGTGCGCCGCTGCTTCCTGGGCAACTTCGCGTCCTCGCCAAGCCATTGGCGCAATCGCTCTTCGAACCCCGCGAGTTTGGTCCTCACCGCCACACGCCGCGGATAATCGGGAGTGCTCTGCCGGTCACGCAGGTATTTGCGTACCGTGTTCCTCGATAACGAGGTCTTCCCGGCAATCTCGCGTATGCCCACTCCATCGCGATAATGCCACCGTCTGATCTTGCCTAGCAGATCCATGCTGATCACGCCTTCCCCCCAGCTTCACATGAAGCCGGGCATATAAGCATGGGTCAGTTTCCGGTGAAAAAACCCCCACGAAGTGGGTCAGTATCGCGTGGAAATCAACAGGCCGCGGCCATTCCCAGCATGGACAGGGAGAGACAAAACCGTCTGCGTGCAGAATTCATCATTACGCGATCCTCCCTTTCCGTTGAAGTTGTTACGGTTGACGATTACGTGGTCCGCGGTCGGCCTTTCGATCACGGACCCGTTGGCTAACCATGTCAGGAACAGAGGGTCGCTTCGATAAAATACATCTTATACCGTGTGTTTGATGGGGACATGCGGAATGAATGGCTTTACAAGGGCCTGGTTTGCACTATGCTTGATGAGTAGCTGCAGTTCGATCGCTCGTCAAATGGGGAGGGCGTATGCGCGCATTCGTGCGGTTTCTGTCCTTTTTTCTGTTTGCGCTTGCAC
>JBOIDM010000148.1:0-8437 GCA_050740575.1 Gammaproteobacteria bacterium | reverse complement strand
TGAATTTCGCCCCTGTGGTTGTGCGCTGGAAGAAGTTCACTCTGGGACTGGCATAACAGTAAGCTAATGGATGAATCGTTATACTAGTGGTCGTGGGGGGCAGGGTTAATTTTCGTGTGCGTGCAGGTGCCGGGGCACGATCGGTTGAAGTCCATCGCAGGCCCACCTACCGCCTGCTCAAGCGCATCTTTATTCCATAGCGTGGCCGCAATGTAACGGTGGCATCCGGAATAACCGGATGCTCGGGCAAAAGCTCAAAACGAAAATTCTGTGCGATAGCGGCTAACAGTAAAATCCCTTCCATCATGGCAAAAGTATTACCGATGCAGATGCGCGGCCCGCCGCCGAACGGGAAATAGGCGTAGCGGGCTAGCCGCTTTATCTGATCATCGCCCCAGCGCGCCGGGCGGAACGCTTGCGGATCTTCGAAGTACCTGGGATCGCGATGCATGACCCACGGACTCATGAACACCGTCGCACCCGCCGGGATTGAATAGCCATCTATCGTGCAATCGCGCATGGCTTCGCGCCCGATCACGTACGCTGGCGGATACAGGCGCATCGTCTCAAGGATCACGTGTTCGACATACCTAAGGCGCTCGGCATCAGTGGCCGAAGGCGGCCGGCCCTTGAGCACTGTACGGATCTCTGCAACGACGCGCTCGTCTTCTTTAGGATGCAGTGCCATTAAGTACCAGGCCCACGATAAGGCCAACGCAGTAGTCTCGTGACCGGCGAGGAAGAAGGTGACGATCTCATCACGTAGTTGGGCATCGGTCAGCCGGCCCCCTTCCTCATCGCGCGCTTGTAGTAGCATCGACAGCAAGTCATTGCTACCCGAAGCGGCCTCACGGCGTTTGCGAATGATGCCATAGACAAAGTCGTCGAGTTGAGCGATGGCATCCTGGAAGCGCCGATTGCGCGGGGTAGGGATCCAATCGGGTAGATAAACCGGGTTGCGAAAGCGGCGGGTTATCTCTGCAATGATGATGTCGAACGCCGTGCGTATCTGCGCGATCTCTGCCATCACATCGGTACCGAACAGAGTTTGCGTCACAACATGCCCGGTAAGCTGGCGCATCTCTTCATCGATCGCGATCACGGTGTCGGGTTGCCAGGAGGCCGTGATCCGTTCCGCGCACGCGACCATGAGCTCGCCGTAAGCCTTGATTCTCTCGTGGTGGAAAGCGGGTTGCAGTAAGCGCCTTTCGCATCGCCACGCTTCACCCTCGAGGACCAGCAGGCCCCGCTCTGCGACCCGTTTCGTATGACGCCAGAAGAAACTGTGCTTCTTGAAGTCGCTGCGATCCGCGAGAAACAGCTGCTCGATGAGATCGGGGTGATTGAGCAGAAAGGCCGGTCTGCGACCGAGGCGAAAGGCAACGCAATCTCCATAGTCGTGCGCGCAGCGCGAAAAAAAACTTAAAGGGTCGCTACCGAATTCGAGCAGGCTGCCGAGAAGCGGGACACCGCGCGGACCGCGCGGGACCAAGCAAGCATCGGAGCGGTTAGTTGGCATAAGCTCTCAATGGTACGGTCATCGTTCGACGCTACACAATATATCTCCGAACGAGAGTCGGCGCCGTTTGGCGCAAGCCCGCAAGCTTCTTGTTTAAGCGAGAAGGCGGAACAGCCACAAAAATGTCGGTAGTACCATCGTGGACTGCTGTGTGCTGAAATAGGGCGAACGAACTACTGGATCTCTTCGACCTTGACGAATAAGCCGCGTGCTTCCGTACCGTGACGGCACGGGTGGCTAAGATTCACAGGCCCTGGTTTTCAGGCCTTAATCCATGGTGGTCTCAGTGATGCGAGCATAGATGACCGCCTTCTTGCGCTGCATGCGTCACGGTGGCGGTGCTCGCCCGCAGAGCCCACCGCTCAGCCCATTCTCTGGTAGCGTGCACGAGGGAAGTAGCTGCCGGCTAGCGTAAATATGATATGCGCTATGATGGCGCTCCCCATCCAGAAAGCCAGGCTTAGCAGAGACGCCGGGAAATACGTCGCCAGCCGCAAGCCGAGTTCGACAAGGCTCGTTTCCGCAAACCGTCCGGAGAAGAAATAAAAGCCGCTGCTCGATATGATCTCGCACATCGCCGTGCCAATGATCACACTGGCTGCTAGCGGGATCAACGTGGAGAGTGCGAAACGGTGGTGGCCCGCGTACCAACGGCCGGCGAGCCAGAGCGCGCCGTAGGCCGGCAGCAAAAAGCCGTAGGCCGGGCTTACGCAGAAATCGCTCACACCGAACCCGGCGATGGCTACATAATCACTCGCCCCGGCCAAGGCGATTAGCGCGGGAAACATCCATACCGGGCGCAGATAAAATCCGGCGAGAAAGAACACTGCCCACGAGGCATCGGATAGGTGTAGCGTTGCGGCGAAGTGATGACTGCGGGTGGCGGCCATGCAGAGGGCCAGGGCGAGGGCGATGAAAGCGGTGTGGCGGTCAATCTTTTCGTTCATGGGCTTTTCCTCATGCTATGGAGTTTATCATCCGCGTTGTTGGCATCATAGTGTATCCAGAAAGGTATCCAGAAAGCGGTCAAGTCTCCCACTTTCTCTTCCATCATCGCTCCATGCTCAGAGCTCGGCGCGAAAGCCGATTAGAAAGTTCGCCCCCGCAGTTGAGAAGCCGAATACCTCCTCGTAGTCATCGTCGAAGACATTCTGCCCCTTGGCCGTGATCGAAAGCGATTCCACGCCGAACTGCTTCTCGATCAAACGGTAGGCAACCGCGATGTCGGCCTTGGCGAAACCGTCCAGGCTGACGCGGCGACCGCCCGGATCGGCGTTGAAATCGAGGTCGATCGAGTCTCCCTTGACGGTGAGGTTGAAGCTGGCGGTCCAGCGCTCTGCGGCGTAGTCCACGGTGAAGGCACCCGAATGCCGGGGGCGGCGCAGGAGCGGCTCTCCCTCGACGAACAACGCGCCCCCCGATGGGCCGGCTTCAAGCACCTCGGTATCGAGGTAGGTATAGCTGCCGCGGAAGCCGATGCCGATCGGCGTCACGACCCCCAATCCGACCTCGACGCCCTGGCTCTCCGCCTCCTGGATGTTGAAAAAGGCAATCGCGTTGGGATCGATCTGCGGGATGAAGCTGACAAGGTCCTCGAAATCCGAGGAGAAATAGGTCGCGGACACCTCGGCCCGGTAATCGCCCAAGGCCAGCGGCTGGTCGAAGCCGACTTCCCAGCTCTCCGATTGCTCGGGAGCCAGCCCTTCGTCACCCCGTCCGAAGATCGTCCTGCCGAAGTTCTCGAAGAAGGTGGGGTTCTTGATCCCGGTCCCATAGCTCGCACGGAGCTTGGTCTCGGTCCCCGGCAGGCGATAGGAGAGCCCGACGCGCGGGTTGACCTCGCTGCCGTAGGTCGAGGCCTGGTCGAGCCGGAAGCCGGCGATCAAGCTCACCCGCTCCTGCCAATCGAGGATCATCTGCGAATAGAAGGCCCCGGCGTCGCGGGTCTCGTCCGCGCGGTCCGAGGACGTGAAACCCGGAAACTCGAAGCGCGAGTCCTGCTCGAACGACTCCGACTCGCCATAGCCTCCGAGTGTGAGGGTTGGCGCGAAGCCGGCGAAAGACGGCAGGAAGAAGCTCGAGTTATAGTCGGCCGACAGGCGATCCTGGGTCGTGTCGCTTTGGAAGGACCCGAAATCGACGCCCGCATCCGCGGGGTCATCGAAAGCGAAGTCCTCATGGTAGTACCCGAGCTGGAGCGCGTGGCGCCACCAGGGAAAGGGGTCCCAGACCGCGCGCGGTCCGACGACGAGCCGCTCCCGTTCCGAGAACTGGTTCGGGTCGAGCGGCGGGAAGCGATCGCCCGCGAACTCGCTCGGTGTCTCGAAGCGCGAGTCGTTGTAGCGCACGGTGGTCGTGAAATCCAGCGTTTCGAGCGGGCTTACATCGAAGCGCGAGGCGACGGTCGTGTTCCCGTAGTGGTTATTGATGTCGAGGATACCGTCAGTATCGATGCGACCGACGTCGATGGAGTAACCGTAGCGCTCGGTCCCGCCCGAGATCCCGCCTCCGCCCTCGTAGGTCTCGAACTCGCCGCCCGCGAACCCGAGGCGCGCGGCGAGCGGCCCTTCCCCGCGGCGGGTGAATACCTGCACAACGGAGGTGACCGCGTCCGATCCATAGAGCGCGCTCTGTGGGCCACGCACGATCTCGATGCGGTCCAGCCCGTCGGTCGTGAGGTCTGAGAAGTCGAAAGCGCCACCGGGCTCGTTCACTCTGACGCCGTCGATCAAGACTTGATTGAAATCCGACTCGCCGCCCCGGACGAAGAGCGAGGTTTGGCTCCCGCGGCTCCCGGTCTGCACGATGGTGAAGCCGGGAACGTCGCGCAGGACCTCGAATGTGTCTTTGACCTGCTGGCGCTCGATCTCCTCGCCTTCCACCACGGACACCGAAACGGGAAGCCGGTCGATCGGCGTCTCGAGGCGCGTCGCGGTGACAATAATCGGATCTAGCTCCGTCGGTTGGTCCGACGCGTAAAGGGGAGCACAACAAAGCGGCAGCATGACTGCCGACATTCGGCGAAACAGCATGGGTTTCTCCTCCGCGCACACCCGCGCAATAACGGTACACAGCGCAAGGCCGGCGGAGGAATGGCGACAGGGCGGGAAAAGGGACTACGGCCCAAGCGCCGCGGCATCACCCTCCGCAATGCCATTGCAATACCTTCAGGCCGGTCTCCGGGCTCGCAAGGAGGTTCAATAACCCCAGGAGCAGCGCCTTCCCATGTTGTAGCACAGTGGCGTGATGCTGATCCGTTACTTGCTTACCGTTGCGGGGGCAGCGCCGGGATTGCGCTCGGGCCGAAACTTTAGCGCGCACCGGCTTCCCGTTTCATTCCCTCGAACGAACGTTCTCAGGAACACCTGAAGCCTGCACAATATCGTCTAGGGATTGAGCTATTGTCAAGAGGTCAGGGTCACGTCTCCCGCCCCTTCATGGTTACTCGTTCTTTTTCTTCTCCCTCGAATAAAGACGCTTGAAGCGCTCCATCTTGTCTGTGCGATTCTTTAAGCGCGCAGCGCATTCCCAGAACGATCCTTAGCCTTCCCGGTAAGTAGCGGCCGAGCGCGCCATCTCAAAGGCGGTATCAAGGGCCGCCAGCAGGCTGCTTGGATCGGCCTGACCGGTCCCGGCAAGCAAGAGGGCCGTGCCGTGATCGACCGATGTTCGGATGATGGGCAAGCCGAGCGTCACGTTCACGGCGCGACCGAAGCCTTGGTATTTCAGGACCGGGAGCCCTTGATCATGATACATCGCAAGCACTACGTCGGCGCGATTCGCTTGTTCGGCGACGAAAGCGGTATCCGCGGGCAAGGGACCCTCGACGCGGAGGCCCTCGGCACGCACGGTCTCGATCGCCGGAATGATATGATCGATTTCCTCTGTGCCGAGGTGCCCGCCCTCTCCCGCATGGGGGTTTAGGCCGCATACCGCGATCCGGGGCTGGTTCAGGCCGAAACGGGCGCGGAGATCCCGAGCCAGGGTCCGCAATACGCTTACGATGCGATCCCCGGTGATGAGATCGCTGACGGCGCGAAGCGGCACGTGGGTGGTGGCGAGGGCCACGCGCAACTCGGGCGTACACAACATCATCACCGGAAAATGACCGCCGGTCGCCGCGGCCAAATACTCCGTATGACCGGTGAAAGGGATCCCGGCATCGTTGAGGATCCCCTTGTGCACGGGCGCCGTCACCATGGCGTCGAAGGTCCCGTCCATGCACCCGCGGCAAGCCTGCGCAAGGGCCTCGACCACAGAGGGGGCATTGCGCTTATCCAATCGGCCGTCGACCACCCGGCAGGCGAGCCGTACCGGGATGAGTTTGATCGCACCGCAGCGCGCGAGCGTGCGATCTTCGGGCGTGAACGGCTCGATATGCAAGGGAAGCTTGAGCCGCGCGGCGCGCGCACTCAGCAATTCCGGATCGGCGATGACAGTGATCGCACCCGGATGCTCGCGTTGCGCAAGGAGGATAATTAAATCCGGTCCGATCCCAGCGGGCTCGCCGGCGGTGATGACGATCCGGGGGCAAGGACGTGCAATCATTGATTCCAGCTAACTAAATCTCCGTACTATCGCCCGCTCGGAGTTTGTGAAGAAATCGCGGGCGGCTGCGCAGTAGATTAATTCACAAACTCTCACTCGCGGAAACGATACTCGACATACGCCTCGTCACGCAGACGGCGTAACCAGGCCTGGCCGGTTTCTTCGATCTTCCGCTTCCGGATCGCATCGCGGGCCTTAGCCCGCAGCGCCTCGCGCGTATTGTCGTGATCGCGGCGCTGCAGGACCTGCACGATGTGCCACCCGAACTCGGTCTCGAAGGGCTCGCTAATCTCGTTGAGCCTTAACGAACCCATGACTTCGTCGAATTTAGGCAGCAAATCGCCCGGGCTGATCCAACCCAAGTCGCCGCCCTTGGCCGCGGTGGCTTTGTCTTCCGAATGCGATCGGGCCAGATCATCGAAATCGTCTCCGGTTTCGACACGTTTCTTAAGTTTATGGAGGCGTTCCCTCACGTCGTCGCTCGACATCAACTCGCTAGGTTTGATCAGTATGTGCCGGGCGCGCGTTTGTTTGACGGTCAGCTCTTCCCCGGCGCTTCGGACCCCCAGCAGCTTGATGATATGGTAGCCGCTGGGGCTGCCGATGATGTCGCTGATCTCGCCCTCGCGCAGCGAGGTGACGACCTCCGAAAACACGGTAGGCACTTCCCCGGCTTTGCGCCAACCGAGATCGCCGCTATCGAGGGCTTGGGGATCGCCGGAACTCTTCGCTGCCATGCGCAGGAAATCTTCGCCCGCGTGCGCGCGCCGCAGGAGCTTCTCCGCTTTTTTACGCGCCTTTTCCGTATCCTCTTCGGATGCGGCCTGTGGCGTGGCCACCAGAATATGCGCGAGATGATATTCCATCTCGATCGTATCTTGTTGCACTTGCGTGGCGAGATAGTTGTCTATTTCACGGTCCGAGATATGCACCAGGTTCGACACCTCGCGCTGGCGCAAGCGGCTAATGATGATCTCATTGCGAATGTCCTCCCGAAATTGCGCAAAGTCATAACCGTCGCGCTCCACCGCCTCGCGAAAGCGCGCCAAAGGCATGCCGTTTTCCGCGGCGATATTGCTCACGGCGCGGTTCAGGGTATCGTCGTCCACCTTTAGGCCGGTCTGCGCGGCAAGCTGCAATTGAATCTTCATGACAATGAGACGTTCCAGTACCTGTCGGCGCAGAGCGGCGTCGGACGGAGGATCGCCGCGTTGTTGTTGCAATTCCGCTTTCACGCGCTCAAACATACGGTTGATCTCGCTCGCCATGACAACATCGTCATTGACCACGGCGATGATCGCATCGAGTGGTTCGGCGACGGCTGCCGCGCAAGCGTTGTAAGCCAGGAGAAAGGCGATCAAGCAGCCCTGTCTTAAGCGCTGCGGGAGTCGATTCAAGTTTTCACTCGTGGTCTTGTATGTGCCTATCAATTGCATTCGAGAGCCCCTGCGCGCGCTGCTAAAATTCGTTTTCGTACCCCGGAATGCTCCGTTTTAGATAACTGGTGGTGCTACGCCCAAAGCCGGCCAGGCCCTTGAGCTCGATCTGAACGAAAAACGCGTTGTCGAACTCTCCCGTGCTGCTGCTCAAAAACCGCCGCGCCACCGCGCGCACGCCCCAGCAGCAACTGTTGTATTCAAACCCTCCGGCGGCCTCGAGGGTGTCCTCGACATCCAAGGAATAGGTCCACTTACCGATGACGCTCCAATTCGGATCCAAAGGCCAGCGAAACGCCAGATCGGTCTGCTCGATGAAGGTGTCGCCGAGACCGCGAATATCGCGGCGGATGCGATAATCGGCGTTCACGATGGTGTCCGGATCCGGACCATAGCGCAACCCGATGAGGCCTTTTTGGACAGTCGCGTCGTTCGGGTCCCAGAACAGATCCCCACGCGCACTGAGACCATTGGGCAGCCGGGTCGTGAGCTCCGCGAGGATCTCCGACACCGGATCGGTATTCGACACCGCGTCTGTTTCCGTCGCGTCGCCCGGCAAGGTGACGCGACGATCCTCGAAATAAAAGATCTGACCCACGCTCGCGCGCAGATGTTCCCAGCCGGTATCAGGATTTATGATCCTGGAAGTAACCGCGACCACCGTCTGATTCGCGTCGCCGAGACGGTCGTGGCCGCTGAACCGGTTCTCGCGAAACAGTTGCCCAAAGGAAATGTCGTATTGGCCGGTATCAAAAATAGGCAGATCGTCCTGATCCTGCTCGGGGATGTACAGATAGAAGATCCTCGGTTCTAAAGTTTGCACGGCCGGCAGCGCCGCGAAATCGACGTCGCGTTCGAATACGAGCCCGCTATCCAGGCTCACGATCGGCAGGGTCCGGCTCGGGTGATTATCCGCCTCCGCGGTGTTTCCGAG
>JBOIDM010000147.1:0-3862 GCA_050740575.1 Gammaproteobacteria bacterium | reverse complement strand
GAGATAGGGCGTATCGATTTGTCCGATGTTACCCAGGCACACCATCTTGGTGCCGGGCCCCGCACGCGTGATCAAGGTCTTCATTTGCTTCGGGGTCAGGTTTTGGGCTTCGTCGATGATGACGTAGCGGTTGAGAAAGGTGCGGCCGCGCATGAAATTCAACGACCGGATCTTGATGCGTTTCTGAATCAGATCGTGCGTCGCTGCCCGCCCCCACTCGCCCCCCGATTCGGTTTGAGTTAGTACTTCGAGGTTGTCCATGAGCGCGCCCATCCAAGGGGTCATCTTTTCCTCTTCGGTGCCGGGCAGAAAGCCGATGTCCTCACCCACCGGCACCGTGACGCGTGTCATGACGATCTCGCGGTAGCCCTGGGTTTCCATGGTCTGGGCCAGGCCCGCGGCGAGCGCGAGCAGGGTCTTGCCCGTACCCGCCGTACCGAGCAAGGTCACGAAGTCCACCGCGGGATCTAACAAGAGGTTCAAGGCGAAGTTCTGCTCGCGGTTGCGGGCGGTGATTCCCCAGACCGCGTTGCGCGTCACCCGGTAGTCGATGACTTGCTCGATCGTCGCTTCGGGACCTTCGATGCGCCGGACCATGGCTTCGAGGTTGCGATGATTTTGATGGCACACGAACTGATTTGGAAAACACTGTCCGGCGAGCGGGCCGCGCACGGTATAGCGCGTGCGTCCGTTCTCCTGCCAGCAAGACATGTCCTTGCCGTGCTGGTCCCAAAAATCCGCGGGTAAATCGAGCACTCCCGTGTAGAGGAGATCAACATCGTTGACCACCCGATCGCTATAATACTCTTCGGCCTGTACGCCGAGCATGCGAGCCTTGATACGCAGGTTGATGTCCTTCGAGACCAGAACCACCGTGCAGTGCGCGTGCATTTTCTGCAGCCCGAGTGCGGCGGCGAGTATAAAGTGATCCGCCTTGGTGCCGGGCACCGGCATCGGTAGATCCTGCGGCAGGGCATGGGTTTGCAAGAACAGGCGGCCCCGCGGCGAGCAAGGCGCGGATTTATGATTCGGCTGCGGCAGCGCCAGGCCGCGCTCGATCTGGTCCCGGTCGGCCGGACCGATGAGATCATCGAGCATGCGGCTCACCTGACGCGCGTTGCGGGCGACCTCCGAAACCCCCTTCTTAGCGGCGTCAAGCTCTTCGAGCACGACCATGGGCAAGTAAACATCATGCTCATCGAAACGGAACATGGCGGCGGGATCGTGCATCAACACATTGGTGTCGAGCACGAATAGGCGGGGCTTGGAATCGGTGACCATCACGCCCGCGGCGATTGTTCAGCCGGTGAGAGTCTTTAGCGCCTCGAGAACCTCTGCGGCGTGTCCCTCAACTTTGACCTTGCGCCATTCGCGGCGCAACACGCCCTCGCCATCGATCAAGAAGGTGCTCCTTTCGATGCCGAAGACCTTCTTGCCGTACATGTTCTTCTCCTTCATGACCCCAAACGCCCGGCACAAGGTCTCATCGGCGTCGGAGAGGAGATCGAAGGGCAGGCATTGCGTCTCCTTGAAGCGTTCGTGGGATCCGAGGCTATCGCGCGAGACCCCGATGATGACCGCCGCGTGCTTCTCGAACTCCTTGGCGCGATCTCGAAAATCCTGGCTCTCTTGCGTACAGCCCGGCGTATGGTCCTTGGGATAAAAATACAAGACCACCTTCTTATGCCTTAGATCCGACAGGCGGAGCCGCCGGCCGCCGGTCAAGGGCAGGTCGAAATCCGGCACCGGATCCCCGACACAAATGCTCGACACGGCGGCGCTCATTTGACCGGCTCCATCACGGCATCCAGGTTCAGTTGATCGCAAAAATCCATGAATTCGCCCCGTAAAGCCGCGATGGAGGTATTGGTCGGCACACTGATGGTGACGTGGAGGGAGAACATTGGCGTGCCGGTATGCGCCGCGGAATAGCTTCCGGTGTACATTTCTTCGATATTGATGTCACGAGTGGAAAAAAACTGCGCGATATCATGCACGATGCCGGGATGATCGATCGATACGACTTCTACCGCATAGGGCATCATATTGCCCAGCTTTTTACGCGCGTCGGTACGCCTGGAGCTGATCGTAAGCTCCAAGCTGTCCGCGAGCCGAGGCACCATGCTCTCGATTTTCGCAACGGCGTCCCAGGTTCCGGCAAGCAACAAGACCATCGCGAACTCGCCGCCTAAGACGGTCATCCGGCTATCGAGGATGTTGCAGCCACAGTCCTTAACCGCCTTGGAAAATTGGTGCACCAGCCCCGAACGGTTGCTCCCGATGGCGGAGATGACAAGATGATTCTGTACCACGGTGGTCATCGATAAGGGTCCGGCGAACCGCGAAAGTATAGCCGAGATTGTGCATTGAATACCTGTACTCCCGCAAGGGCGGTTCGAGCCGCCCACGCCGAGCGGACCGTCCTTGTCAAGGTAGTCATTGGAACGTACTATGGCCGGCACTAAAAAAAGGGGAAGGTACTCGTTTTCATGTTTCGAGGCAGCATGGTGGCACTCGTCACGCCGATGGAGGTCGGGATTAGTCCCGATGTGCCTATCGATTGGAAGGCCCTACGCGAGCTGGTGGAGTTTCATATCGCCGAAGGTAGCGATGCGATCGTCGCTGTCGGCACGACCGGTGAGTCGGCCACGCTCGACGAGAAAGAGCATTGCGAGGTGATTCGCCAGGTGGTGCGACAGGTCCATAAGCGCGTTCCGGTGATTGCCGGAACGGGCGCCAATTCGACGACCGAGGCCATTCGGCTGACCGCATTCGCGCGCGAAGCGGCGGCCGATGCCTGCTTGCTCGTCACCCCGTACTATAATAAGCCGACGCAGGAAGGGCTTTTCCTGCACCACAAGGCCGTGGCCGAGGCCGTCGCAATCCCGCAAATTCTTTATAACGTGCCGGGACGAACCGCGTGCGACATGCTGCCCGCGACCGTCGGCCGCCTGTCCCGGATCCGCAATATCGTCGGGATCAAGGAAGCGAGCGCCGATCTGAGCCGGGTGGCCTCGTTGCGCGAGCAGTGCGGGGACGGCTTCATGATCGTAAGCGGAGATGATGCGACGGCGATGGAGTTTATCGTGCGCGGGGGGCAAGGCGTGATATCGGTGACCGCCAACGTAACGCCGGGCTCAATGCACCTCTTGTGCGCACGGGCATTGGCGGGCGATCGGAGGGGCGCCGAGACACTCAACGGGGCACTCGAGGGCCTGCACCGGGAATTGTTTGCGGAGTCTAACCCGATACCGGCGAAATGGGCTTTAAACCAAATGGGGTTGATCAAAAAAGGCATTCGCCTACCCTTGACCTGGCTTGCCGAGAACTATCATGGTCGGGTGCGGGCGGCGATGGAACAAGCGGGGCTCGCTATCGGCGCGCTATGTTCATGACCGTGGCGGCGCGCCCACCGATTTCCGCGCGCAAGCGACGGATGAGGTGAATTGAGGTGTGGAGAATACGGTTCACGGGCTTGGTCGCGGGCACGTTTGCGATCGCCGGATGCGCGTGGTTTCCGACCTTAGATGAGGTCATCCCCGACAGGCAAAAAGAGTATCAAGAAAGTCAATCGCTCCCGGACCTGGAAGTGCCCCCTGATCTCACCACCGAGTCGATCCGCGACACCCTGGAGGTTCCGGACGTGGACCCGAGCGGAGCGGCGAGCTATTCAACTTATCAAGAGCGCATTGCCGAGCGAAAGCGGGTAACCGACTCCACGGAGAGCGGGAGCACCTCCGAGCCTTCGGTGCTAGAGGATGCGACGCTGATCATCATCGACGCCGAACCGGCCGCGGTGTGGGCCGAGTTGCGGCCCTTTTGGAAAGACCACGGCTATGCCTTGGATCTCGATGACGAAGAT
>JBOIDM010000146.1:0-14661 GCA_050740575.1 Gammaproteobacteria bacterium | reverse complement strand
TCACCCGCGAGCGCTGCGATCGCCTCCTCCACATTCCCATGATGGGTGTGATCGAGAGCCTGAACGTCTCCGTCGCCGCCGGGATCTGCCTCTACGAAGCCGTGCGGCAGAGAAGGAGGGGTCGGCTATAATGTGTCCAACGGAGCTTCGCTCGGACCTGTTTCGAGAAGGTACGGTTTGGTACTTGGGCGTTTAGCGGTCATCACAGATTTGCGTTATTAGGTTATTAGGGGACAGACCACGATATCTGCCACACCTGCTGCGACGCATAATCACAGATATCGCGGTCTGTCCCGATGCCCGATGCCCGCCATGCATCAGTTGCAATTCAGGCCTACGCTCTTCGTAGCGACAACGACACCGTCTCATCAACGGGTTTTTCTGTGCTGGGAGTGCTTGCCGCACGGCTGCTGGCTTCGCCCGACCTGACGCGGGAAACGCCGAGCTTACCGATGCATCGCCGCAGCTGGTAGAAGAGTGACCATGTCTCGGCCCGGTCCCATCTTCGTGGTCGGCGCGCCGCGAAGCGGCACGACGCTCCTGCTGGAGATGCTGAACCGCCACCCGGACGTCTGGCTCTGCGAGGAGGCCTACTTCCTCCACTTCGTCTGGCGGCGAAGGCAGCGCCTGGGAGATCTGCGGGATGCGCGCGCGCGGCGCCGGCTCGTCGACGCGTATCTCGCGACGAAGCGCATCCGCCAACAGAACGTCGATCTCGGACCGCTCGCCGCGGCCTTGATGGAGGAAGGATCGAGTTACGAGGCCTTCTTCGAATCCCTCATGCGGTTCTGCGCCCGCGCCCACGGGCGGACCCGCTTCGGCGAGAAGACTCCAGAGCATGCGCGTCGATCCGACGTGCTGTGCGACCTGTTCCCCGACTGCGCGCTGATCCACGTGGTCCGCGATCCGCGTGACGTCGTTGCTTCGCTCTTGCGCATGCCCTGGGGCGACCGTAGCGTGGTGGCGAACACGCGCCACTGGCAGAAGTGCCAGCGCGGCGCGCTCCGCGTTCGTCGGCGAGCGAATTACTTTCGCGTCGCTTTCGAGGATCTGTTGACGGATCCGGAAGCAGAACTCGAAAGGCTCTGCGAGTTCGTCGGTGTGCCGTTCGCTCCGGCGATGCTCGCGGCCGGCGACGAGAGCAAAGCGAACCGGTGGTGGCTCGGGCGCGCGCGTACCGCGATTGACCAGAGCCGCGCGATGCGCTGGAAACTGGAGCTTTCGCCCTCTCAGGCCGTTCTCGTGGAGTGGCTCGCCCGCGACGCCATGAAGGAGCTGGGTTACGTCCCCTGTTGCGGGACCGCCACTCCCACGCTGCTCGCCCGGGCGCACGCTGCGTGGCTCCTCGACCGCGCGCGGTGGACCGTCAAGCGTCTTCCGGGAATGTGGTACTACCGCATGCGACCGTTGGATCTGGCCGCCGAAGAGGCCACGATGGATGCGCTAGCCTAGTGTCGGTCCTCAGCGGACCAGCGTCGACAGTGAGCACGATCCAGTGCGTCGTGAGCGATAATTCAGCGTGGAAAGTGGATCAACATCGCTCGTTAGTCTGAGACTGGTTTTTCCAAAGCTCAATTTCTTTCTGAGGTAGCGTTACCGAGATCTCAAGCGGTTCCTACCGCTCCGCCTTGCGGATATTTGAGCACTTGTTTCGGTCTTAGGTAGTAGAAGTGTCGTGCGTCGCTGGTTAGCGCGAGTGACGCCGGCAACAATCGTTTTACGCTGGAGGACCATCATGAACACAGCCCCCGAACGCGACTCCCGCTATACCAAGGCCACTTTATTAACTCTTATATGCTCGCTCGCACCAAGCATCGGCTTGGCGGATGCGACGATTACCATGCCCGCCGATCCGAGCAGCCCAGAGGGACGCGTGTACTACATAACGCGGGCCTACGGGTGGCCAGACCATGCACGGGAACTGCAGAAACCTCAGTCCGCTTGCCATATGCTTTACTCCTCCAAGAGCTTAGGCTATGTCGCCCGCGTCTCGGCTGGGCCCGACTTCGTCGGACCCGGATCGATGTTGACGGCGGACGAGCGACAAGGCGTGGCAAAACCCGCCAGCTTTTACGTGAGTCAGGCGAAGAATCACGCCATTTACGGGTATCCATCTCCCGGCCAGGTAATGGACGCAGACACTGGAAGCAGATCAGAGTTTGCGGGCTTCGAGACCGGCGGCGCCAGCGAAGCAGGTGGGGAGCTTCCCCCCTGCCCGCCTGAGAACTAAGTAGGAAGCGCAGTCCAAGCCTTGTGCCCTGCGCCCTCCTGAAGGGAGACACGATTCCACGACGCGGGGAAAGAAGGGGGGCACCGGTCGCATTTATTCGATCGAAGGCCGGAAACTCCGATTCGAACCGGCATTGATTTTCACCTAGGGCGATGGGCTAGCGGTTTTTATTAGACCACTGGCGTTGGGGCGAGTATCGCTTTTTGCGCGCGTGTGTCCGGCGCTGAGCGGATCGCTGGAGGTGGAAGACCGCGGTTCAACTTCGCAATGACTCAAGGTCAGGCTCGGCGGGTCAAGGGAAAGGGCGAAAGGGGCGACGTTCTTGAGCGCGCTCAGACCGAGGATCTGCCGCGTGGAACCCGGGAAGACGGCAACCTCGACATCGCGCACCGTGCAGCAGCAGCCGATGTCCAATCTGGAAACCCGATAGACGGGCAAGGCCATCTCCGAGCCGTCGGCCATGATGCCGGCGAGATTTTTAACGTACACGGCGCCCTTGACGGCACGTATTTGCTCGAGCGTATTTTCATTGATGGTGGCGTAGCCCGAGCCCGTGTCGACCATGAGAGGTTGGGGAACGCCTTCGGCAAATCTGGCCTGGACATAATACGTCTCCAACCCCCGGTCGGTCATCGCGACTGCCGTCCCAAATTCTCCTGCGCCTGCTGGGATAGAAACGAATAGCGCTAATGTGATCGGTAGCGTTTTTTTCATGATGGTGCGCGCCAGGTTCCCCAATGTCATCTGATCCGAGCAGCATCCGATGTGCCAAACGAACCTTCTGCCGGACAGCAAGGGTTTTTCTTCTGTTTACGATCAGGGGTTTTGCCAAGCCGTGTATCACATTGATCCAGGCGAAAGCTTTATGCCCCATGCTGGTGCGTGTAAATATGCCGCTCGATAACATCCTTTAAAAAAAACCGGGCACATGATTTACGGCCGGGTAGGGGCGCCTAGCTCGTGCAAGCGTGCGATCAGTCCGGAGTGTCGCCGCGTCTGAGACTGGATAGCTTTTCCCAGCACGTCCGCGCCACCGATTATCGTTACCCGCGCGCGCGCGCGGGTAACCGCGGTATAGAGGAGCTCCCGGGTCAAGACGCGATTGTATTCAGCGGGCAGCATCAGCAGCACTTCATCGAACTCCGATCCCTGGGCCTTATGGACCGTCACCGCAAAGGCGGTTTCGTGCTCGGGCAGGCGCACAGGCGCTACCGCGCGGAACCCGGCGTCCCGATCGGGGAAGCATACCATCAGCTTGCCGGTCTCATCGGGTAGTACGATGCCAATGTCCCCGTTGAAGAGCTTAAGCACGTAATCATTGCGTAGCACCATGACGGGGCGGCCCGGATACCATTCCGAGCGCTCACCCGGATCCAGCGAGTGGTCCAGGGTTCGCCTGAAATGCCGGCTGACGAGGCGATTGATGGCTTCTACACCACGGGGGCCCTCGCGCACGGCGCACAGCGTCCGAAAACGGCCAAACGCCACGGTGACGGCCGCCTGGTCGCCAGCATCGGTGCGAACCGTGTCCAGATATCGGTCGTAACCGGCGAGGATGCTGCGCGCGGCTTCTTGTGATGGAGCCTCGCTACCATCCTCCACCCATTTGAGTGTGGCATCCTTACTTGAGCGAAGCCGCGCGAGTATCGGTGCGGGGTGCCCCGCGTTGATGTCCGCTGCGAGCCGGCCGATGCCGGAGTCACTGGCGAAGCGGAAGTTTTTCGATAACCAGATAACCTTGTCGCGCAGGCGGGTCGGCGCGAGCGGGGCAGGCGGGCAGATGACCGGAATCCCGCAAAGCTTGGATAGCTTAGCGCGACACTCGTCGCTCAGACTCGGATCGGCACTCAATTCGGAGAACACTGCTCCGGATTCGACAGCGGCGAGCTGGTCCTTGTCACCAAGGAGGATGATGCGCGCCGGCTCGGGGACGGCCTCGAAGAGCTTGGTGGCGAGCGCTAGATCCAACATGGAAGCCTCATCAACCACTAAGGCGTCGATAGCGAGCACGTTGTCCGCATGATGCCGGAAGCCCCTAGCGAGGGGCGTTACCCCCAGCAGCCGATGGATGGTGAATGACTCCGTGGGTAGCCGAGCCCGGATCCCTTCCGGCAATTGGGCTGCCCGGCGTCGAACGGCCTCGAGCATCCGTGCCGCCGCCCGCCCGGTCGGAGCGGCTAGGGCGATCCGTGAGCCGGGATCCAGCGCGAGCAGACAGGCCAGCAGGTTCACAACGGTCGTCGTCTTGCCGGTCCCGGGCCCGCCGCTGATGACGGTCAGGGTACCGAGGAGCGCCATCGCTGCGGCGATTTTCTGCCAATCCGGACCTTTCCCTAGGTTATCCTCGTTGGCGGAGAATAGGCTGTCCAGGCGCGCTTTGACGCCCGGCTCTGCCGATCCGCTCATCGCCGCCGGCCCACATCGCATCAGCCGCCGGGCCAAGCGGCGCTCGTAGTCGAAATAGCGGTGGAGGTAAAGACGATCCCCGGCATCGAGGATCAACGGCATCGTGTCGGGTACCTCCGGCGTGCCGACCACTCCGGAGTCGAGCAGCGAGCGACGCAAGTCCGCGACCTCGCGATGCTCCTCCCCCAGGGACTCGGCGATGTCATCCAAGTGGGCGCAGACGTGGCCTGCCGTGGTCGCTAAGCTCACCGTGTAGGCGGCCTTTTGAACTAACTTGCGAGCAGCCTCCCGGGCGCCGCGCTCCTGCGCCCAGCGTTTGGCATGAACGGAGAACCCCTCGGCGAGCAGCTGGGCAGGAATGGTGGTGGTCTCGAGCTTCATCGTCTCGCGGCCTGTGTATCGAGGAGACCGTTCAGTTGGCCGATGCTGCCCGCGTCAGGGCGATGGAAATAGACCCCGGTCGCCGCGCCGTCCGCGGTTTTCCAGCTTGGGCGCACACCCCGCACGAAAAGATAGAGCACACCGCCGAAGTGGGTCGCATACCGGTAACCGGGCAGGCGGCGATGCAGGTAGCGGTCGACTGCCACCGAGTACAGCAGCTGTTGCAGGTGGTAGCCGTGCTCGCCCATGGCCTCGGCCACGGGTTCGGCGGAATAGTCCGCTGGGGTATACCCCAGGTGATTCGATTTCCAGTCCAGAATGTAGTAACGGCCTTCATGCTCGAAGACGAGATCGATGAACCCCTTCAAATAGCCCTCCAGCTTGCCGAAAGTGAATCGAGGCGCCGGGTAACCGAGCGCCTTCAGAGCGACATTCAGCGCTGCCTGGGACAAGCCTCTTGAAGGTAGATTGAACTCGAGTTCCGTCAGACGCCGGCCGAGGGGGATTGATCCCAGCCGGATGCCGTCGGGCAGGTCGGTCTGGGTGACGTCGTCGAGCATATTGGCCAGCATCTTCGACCTGAGCTCGTGTGACTGAACAGTTGGGATACCCGGCAAGGATTGGGGGTAGGCGATCAGGGCACCGTTGATGGCGGCTTCCCACCCGGATCGATCGGTAAAGTCGATCCGTTCGAACAGGGCGTGCAGACAGTCTCCGGCTGCCGGACCGCGCGGAAAGCGCAAAATATCATCGGTATCGACTTCCGCCGGCGCCGCGGCGGGCCGTCTTGCTGCATTCGGTATACGCGCATCGTGATCGCTGGCCGCATTCTCGTTGACCGCGCCATGACTCAACCCGCTGTAGCTGCTGAGCCGCCAGCCCTCGGGGATGCTCGAGGGTGCTGGTAGGACGGTCAGCATTTCCGGCGATGGGCGGTCCATGGTAACCGGGATGCCCACCGCCATTGGCAAGGAAGCGAGAGCGATGTGCGGATGCCATCGCCCGGCCAGCTCCGACCATGCCGTCTCAATGTCGGCGGGCTTCAACTTGCCCTCGAACCAAGCCTTCGGCGTCTTGCCCTGGCCGGCCACCAGCCAGTTGAGCAGGCTGCGTGTGCTCTCCGTAGTGGACTTCTTGCCGAAACTCCGGGTGGTGTAACAGCCCGCGACCAAGTAGCAACGATGGACGGCGCGGGTCAGGGCGACATAAATGAGCCTAAGGAACTCGGCTGACTCCTCTAGCTTGATCCGATTCTTGATGGCTTTCGCCTCATTTGCGCCGGCGAAGTCGCCGCGCAAATCGATCACCGCCTGGTTTTCATCGTCGTGGTATTGAAGTCCTTCGACCGCATCACCGCCGTACGAGATCCGGCCTTCCCAGAGGAACGGACAGAAGACGATCGGGTACTCGAGTCCCTTCGATTTGTGGATCGTCACGATCTGAACCAAATTCTGGTCGGAGTCGAGCCGCAGTTGTGCGGCCTCCTCCGCGTTTTCTTCACGGCGCTGCGCCTGGAACCAACGCAACAATGCGTCCGGGGAGGGGTGCGCTTCGGCAGCCTGGTGCAGGCACTCCCCCAGGTGCAGCAGGTTGGTCAGGCGCCGCTCGCCGTCGGGTCGGGACAGCATGCGCTCGGCTACGCGCTCGGCCGCCAGAAGCCGCCGGTACATGAAACCCACGCCGAGGCGCAGCCACGTTTCTCGGTACTCGGTGAAGCGCACGATGCGCTCCATGAGCCGTGTATCGTCGTTCGAAATGGCTGCAATCTCGGCGGCGTCACAGCCCAGGAGCTCGGTTGCCAGCGCCGCGCGCAGCAGGCGATCGCGGGCCGGTTCTAGGACGGATATGAGCACCCGTTCCACCTCCTCGGCATCCGTCGTGCGGAAGACGCTGGTCTGCGACAGCTCGACACTGCCGATGTTCAAGGCGGCGAGAGCGTTCTTGATTTCGCGTCCCTGCGCGTGACTGCGCACCAGCACGGCAATATCGCCGGGGCGCAGGGACTGCCCGTCGAGCGTGATCCTACCGGCCTCGGTGATGAGTCGGGCAATCTCGGCGGCGGTCGCCGCGACCGCGGCTTGCTTGGCGGAGTTCTTGTCGAGGAGATCGCCTTCGGCCCGAGGCAACATCCATACTTGCAGGTCGGAGCGCGACTCGGTCGGATCCTGGAAGGGCTTGCGTATCTTGGCGCCCAATCCGACCTCCCGGTAGTCGAGGCCGGGCAACAGAAAGGCCCTATCGTTGCCCTTGAAAAGACCGTTGAGCGCATCGATCAGGCCCTGGGTCGAGCGCTGGTTTTCCGGGAGCGTGTAGTCTGCCGTGGCCTCCTGCTTGGCCTGGAGATAGGTGTGCAGGTCGGCATTGCGGAAACTGTAGATCGCCTGCTTCGGATCGCCCACCAGAAACAAGGGTGCATCGCCCGCTCCGTATATGGCCTTGAAGATTGCGAATTGCAGTGGATCGGTATCCTGGAACTCATCGATCAGGGCGGCCGGAAAACGCGCTCGCAACGACCCTGCGAGCCAGGGACATTCGCCCCTCGCGAGGCGCTCGTAGACGTTGAAGAGCATGTCGTCGTAGGAGATGACGCGCTGCTCCCGCTTGCGCGCCCGGAGGGCGCTCCCGGCGTCCGTCCATAGCGCGCGAACCAGGCGAAGCCGGGCGAGTTCAAGGGCCTTGTCGATACCCCCCCGCGCCTCCAGCAAGGCTTCTGCCTGCTCAAAGAAAACGTGCTTGGGCGGGATGCAGGATTTATTCGTGTGATCGTCGAGAAACGCTGCCCGGTAGAGCTTGAGCTTTGACTTCTCGAGGTCCACCGGCGCCAGCGGATCGCCGCTGCGGAAGAACGCACCCCAGTCCGCCGCGCCACGCTGCACTAATTCCTCTTTGTAGCGGTTCGCATTGAGAGCAGGAAGGGAGGCAATCAACAGCTTGACGATGTCTTCGCGGCTGGCGTCCCACATCCTCCGGGCCGCCGAGTAAGCGCAGGCAAGCTCCTCCGCGTTTATCGCGACCGGCCGGTCGATCTCATCCGGCCAAAGACACTTGGCCAAGGGTTTGGATAGGTGGCGTTTGAGCAGTCTCGCATACTTTTCCGGCGAGTCCTTTTTCTGCACGAGGAAGGCTGCGAGCTCGGCGCTGAGGTCGTCGCCGGCGACATGGCGTCGCCAAAAGTCCCGGACCGCCTCATTGACGAGGACCGAGTCGTCCAGCACCAGATCCAGTGACAGCGGCAACCCGGCCGAGAACGGTGTGTCGGCCAGGGCACGCTGGCAGAACCCGTGAATGGTGAAGATCGCCGCCTCGTCGAAGGTCTGCAGTGCGAGGTCGAGCCGCTCGGCCATGTCGGTGCTGGCGATGTGCGCTTCCATCGCGTGTACGAGCCTAGGCACGAAGTGATCCTCCGAGCGGTCCGAGGTGCCTTTCAGGTAACCGAGGGTTTCGACGATGCGCGACCGAACGCGTTCGCGCAGCTCGGCCGTCGCCGCGTTTGTGAAGGTCACGACGAGGATCTGCTGCACCTCGAGGCGCCGTTCCAGCAAGAGGCGCAAGTACAGGCCGCAGATGGTCCAGGTCTTGCCAGTACCCGCGGAGGCTTCGATCAAGCTGATCCCTTCGAGGTCGCACGTGAATATATCGAACTCGGCCGAGGTCGTCATAGCCGCGCATCCTCCAGGCAGGTCAACATCGTACCAAATACGGCGTGGGCGCAGGCCTCGAATTCCCTGTCCAGCGGGTTAGGATGGCCGCGCAGGGCAAGGCGATAAGCCGGATCCGCTTCTTCGCCAAAGGGCCGCTGCCGGGTACAGCGCCAGGTCTTTTTCGCCATGGTGAAACTCTCGCCGTTCGCGATATATTTCCACGCCGACTTCGGAAAGAAGTGAATCGGTTCGCGCAACCCACGGCGGTAGAGGAGAGCTAGCTCGCGTAGCGTTTTATGCGGCTCTTCACAAGACCTCAGGCGGTAACGACCGTCTCGGGAATGCCAGAGGGTCTCAAGCGCGACCCCCTCGGGCTGCGTGGCGCACAGGAACAGATGAGAGAGCCAGCCGGTGAGGTAATCCACGGCGCGGACGTCGTCGTAGCGGTGCAGGACGAGACCGGTGGGGCGCAGGTCGCTGGAGTCCCAGGTGAGTCGCCACGCCTGGCCCTCGAGGTCGAACGCGAGCGTGACATGGTGGGGCGGCCGGGACACTGACGCCGTCGCCCGTTTCACCTCCTCGGCGAACTCACACAGTGTCTGCATTTCCCGGTCGAGCAGGAGTTCCCCAAGGCGTCCCGCGGGATACTCGGTTCCGGCGAGGCCGAGCGCTCGTAGGTCGGACGGATCCTTCTGCTCGAGAGCACGAGGCAACAATCGCTCGGCGAGCGCGGCGCGTCCGTAAAAGTCCGGCAGGAAGGGCTCATCGTCCTGCAGTTCTCCGTCCGCGGCTGCCAGATCGATGCCGAGCCGTTTCGTCAGCAGGTAACGGCACGGGTTCTTAAAGAACTGGATCAGCTGCCCCAAGGACACATCGCGCCATTCCTCGCCGGCCTCCGCAAGGGGGTGGCGGAAAAATGCTTGCAGCGTTTCGTGTGCTCGGTCATCGTCTTCCCGCCCCTCAACCGCTTGCTCGATGTCGTCCTGGGGGGTCGCGGTGGGCGCGCTTTTCCTCAGGGCGTCGCAATACTCGCTATTGAAGCTCTTTCGCCGGACATCGCCCGAGTCGCTGAAGCAGCCAAGGGAGAAGGGCTGCAGAGGATGTTCGATGACGAGGCGCCGGCGGGCCGCAGCGAGCGCTGCCGGGGAAGCCGGATCGTGGGTGATGGCCGGGACCAGGTATTCCATCAGTTCGGAAACGAGGATCGAGGCGGGAAGGACCGCGTTATCCCGGTGACTCCGTCCCGTGTAGCTGAGATAGAAGCGATCGCGCGCGGCGAGGAGTAGATCGAAGAACAGGTTCCGCTCGTCGACTCGCCGCTGGCGGTCACCGCGCCGAGGATGGGCCGCCATCAGATCGAACTCCGGCGGTCGTGAGGCCGTGGGAAAGGTCCCATCGTTCAGGCCGATGGCACATATGATCCGGAACGGCAAGTTGCGCAGGCTGCTCATCGAGGAAAATGTCACCGTGCCGGCCGGCACCCCGCCGCGAGCAGGATCGTCGAGCAGGCTCTCGAGATCCGTGCGCACGACCTCCAAGGGCACCGGACCCAGGATGCCGCCGCGGGACATGTTGGCGTGCATTTCCCGGAGGGTTTCCTGGACCTCACGGAAGTCGTCGATCTCCTGATCCGACGGCGCGAGGAACGCGTCTAGGATGTCGAACAGACTATTCATCCAGTCCCCAGGCGTCTTGGGGATGCTAAGCTCGCGCTGCAGGTGTACCAGCTGATCGATGAAAGACCAGAAGGAGCCTAGCGCAACGCATTCCGAGCCCTCCGGGTCACCGGCCGGGAGACGACCGTTGAGCGGTGAGTCGATATCGGCGGGCAGAGCGTACCCGAGGAACAGCCGGTGAAGACCATCGACGAAGCTATGCTGCTCGAAGCTGGGGAGCGAAAACTGGGTCCGATGCGTCGCGTCGATGCCCCAGCGGATCGCCGAGTCGCGGATCCAGTCGCGGACGGAGCTCAGCTCGTCATCGACGATGCCAAAGCGGCGGCCGACGATGGGCTGTTGCAGCAGATCGACGACGGCGCTCGCCTGGAGACGGGAGGTGATCAAGGAGAGCAACGCGAGCAGTGCTCGGGCCGCGGGGTTCAGCGTACTGCGCGGACGCCCGGTCACCGTGTACGGAAGGTATCGATCCTTGGGAGCATTGCCGAACACCCCATCGATCAGGGGGGCTGCCGTCTCGAGATCCGGGGCGACCACGAGAATGTCCGAGGGCTGTAACGGGTTCGGCCCCGCAAACAAGGCCAGCAGCTGGTCCTGCAGCACTTCCAGCTCCCGCGTCAAGGAATGGCAGACGTGGACCTCGATGCTCCGATCGTTCTCCTCTAGCGTGATACTTGCCGGCTCGATGTCCACGAGGTCCAGGATGGCGTTCTGAACCTGGGCCAGGAGCGTTCCCGCGCCGTTCCTTTCAAACTGACCGTCCTCGACGATCGCCTCACCGGCGTCCTCCAACAGCAGATCCACGTACGCCTGGGTTTGCTTGGCCCAAGCGGCCAGCAAGCGATTGCCTTCCTCGTGATAGTCCGACTTACCCTTGACGGTAAGGTAACCGAGGCGCCGCCGGTCGACGACTTCGAACCAGTATTCCCGGCAGGGATTGAGGACATAGAGTCGCAGATCGATCCACCGGCCCAGTTGGCGCAGGATATTCATGTAGAGCGGTGACATCGCCGGGAGGCAGAATACGTGCGCCTTCTCGGGGAGACCGGTGCGACGGGGCGCGTCTCTGCCCATGGATTCGACGGCGCGCAGAAAAGTCGTGGCCGGGTGCTGGCGCTCCGTACCCAACTCCTCCGTGATGCGCCGCCACAGCGCGGATTGCCACTGCTCATCCGCGTGGTGAGCCGTGTCTACCTTGCCTACTTGCGCGGACTCGACATCGGCCCAGGCAGCCAGCCAGTCCGGTCGGTAAGTCATGTACTGCTCGATGAGCGATGCGGCCCGCGCGGCGAGCTGATAGCGCATTACCGGATCCGCTTCCCGCAGGTAGTCGCCCAGGCGCGAGTGGTGACGGAGGAACGATGCGTCATCGAAGATCTGGAATACCCGCCACGCGAGGACGGGCGGCGCGAATGGCGACTCCGCGGCAACGGAGGGGATGACTTGGCCTATCTGCCGCCACAGCCACTGCGCCAGGAACGAGAACTGCACGTTCGCGCAGATGCCGTAGCGGTCGGCGATCGACAAGCTAAGCCTTCGCCTGACCGCCGCGCTCGGGACAATGACATGGACCGGGATGAAGGCCGAAGCCGGCGCTTCGGCAATGCTGTCGAGGAGGGAGTCGAGCAGTGACTCGAATTTGTTGGCTAACTTGATGTTCAGCAAGGGTGCCTTAGCTTGCGAGAATGTGGAACGATCGGATCATTTGCACAAGGCCATAGCGCAGCCCGCAAGGGCTCCGGCGGGTAGACTATAATGCAATCCAAGCAAAAAAACGCGGGGGAGATATGGGTGACTTTCCATCCTCGGGGCGCCAAGCAGGCGACGTCCCTGTGCCTGGCTTTTTGTCAAAAAAGCCTATTGCAACGGACGAGCGGCTGATCTTCGCCCTCGATGTGCCGAGCAACGAGCAAGCCCAAGCATTGGTTGACACGCTGGGTGACAGTGTGCGTTTCTATAAACTCGGCCTGGAGCTTTTCATGGCTGGCGGTTACGTGGAGATGGTGCGCTCGCTTGCTGATCAGAATAAAAAGGTCATGGTAGACCTGAAGTTCTTCGACGTACCGGAAACCGTGAGATCCGCCGTGAGGCAGCTCACCAAATTCCAAGCGTCCTTTGCGACGGTCCACGGGAATGAAGACATCTTGAAAGCGGCGTGCGAAGAGAAAGGGGACCTGAAGATCCTGGCCGTCACCGTGTTGACGAGCCTCGATCAGAAAGATCTCGATGACCTCGGGTTCCCATGCGATGTTAAAGCGCTCGTGCTCTCGCGCGCCAGGCGCGCCCTCGCCGTGGGTTGCGACGGCGTGATTTCCTCGGGCCTAGAAGCCTCGGGGCTTCGATCATCCCTCGGAGAGCAGTTCCTCATCGTGATGCCTGGTATTCGTCCAGTGGCCAATACCGATGACCAAAAGCGAACCGTGGATGTCGAAGATGCCTTCCGAAACGGCGCGGACTACATTGTCGTCGGCAGGCCTATCCGCAAAGCGCCGGACCCGCGTACAGCGGCGGAGGAAATTCAGTCTCGGATAGGGGCCTTGTTCGCGCGGGCGTAGCAGCAATTCAGTTGCAAGCTAGCCGATCACCCATCTAGAACCAGAACCGGACCCCGGCGACGAACGCGGGAATGTCGAACTCTGTTCCCCCGTCTCTCGCTAAATCGGCCGTACGGCCGACCTGTCGTTCCCAGACGAAGCCGACGTACGGCGCAAACTCGCGTACGATCTCGTAGCGTAACCGCAGACCCAGCTCAACCTGGCTCAGCCCTGGGCCGATCCGGAGTTCCTCCACTTCCTGGACGGTGAGGTCCAACTGGAACGACGGCTGCAGAATTAGCTTCTGGGTGAGGAGCAGCGGGTACTCCACCTCAATGCGGGCGGATACGTCACCCTCTTCGCTGACGAAGAGATCCGCGTCCACTTCATAACGATACGTTCCGAGGCCATGGAGCGCGAACACGGCATAAGCTCGTGAGGGGTCGGGCTTCACGTCATAGCGCGCCCCGACGGCGAGATCCCAAAAGGGCGTCACCAAGCGGCTGTATCGGAGCTGGACCTCGGCATCTTCCACGGGACCGTCTATGCCATCATCCCCTTGGGTCTTAAACCAGAGGCGGTCGTAGTCCCCGCCCGTCCATCCCCGTACATCCCAGCTCAGCGTGTCGGACTTCGCGCTTCGATACTCAAACTGCTCCGCCTGGACGTACGTGAAGATCCGATCCCCGTGAGGCTGGGCGGACGGCGCCGCCGCCAGGCCCGTCGCCTCAAGGCAAAGTAGCGATATCCAGAGCTTACGCATGCTTGGCTCGCCTCCCCGCTCGCAGCCGCACCAACGCGGCTTGCTTAGCCGGGAGCCGCGGCATCCCGGGTGACGACGACCTTGCGGAACATGCCAGCCTCCATGTGATAGAGCAGGTGGCAGTGAAAGGCCCACTCGCCGAGCGCATCGGCGGTCACCTCGAAGGACAAGCGCTCGCCGGGCTTCACGTTGATTACGTGCTTGCGCGGCTTGTAGTCGCCCGCCCCATTGTCGAGATCACTCCACATGCCATGGAGGTGTAAGGGGTGATTCATCATCGTGTAGTTCACGAAGGTGAAGCGCACGCGCTCCCCGTACCGGAGCCGGATGGGCTCCGCCTCGGAGTATTTTTTTCCGTCGAACGACCAAATGAAGCGCTGCATGTTGCCGGTGAGGTGCAGCTCGATCTCCCGGCTGGGCGCCCTGGGATCGTAACCGGGCCGGATACTTCGCAGGTCGGTGTATAGCAGTACGCGCCTCGCCGTATTCTCGAGGCCGATGCCGGGTTCGCTGAGCCTATTCGCCGGCATCATCGCGATCATGTCGCTGCCCGGCCCGTGCTCGTCGGGTCCGTGCATCATCGCCGTCGTCTCGTTTACCGTATCGGTGGCCGCGTGCATGCCATCCATGTGCCCGCCGTGGTTCATGCCCGCCGCTTGCGGTGGCCCGCTCACGCGGCCGTGCGCCATTCCCATGTCCGCCATCGTGAGCAACGGCCGCGGCCGTTGCTCCGGGATGGGCGCTGATAACCCCGCCCGCGGCGCGAGCGTGCCGCGAGCGTAACCGCTGCGGTCCATCGTCTCGGCAATGAGTGTATACGCGCGGCCCTTCTCGGGCGCCACGATCACATCGTAGGTCTCGGCCACGGCGATGCGGAACTCATCCACCGCCACGGGCCGCACATCCTGGCCGTCGGCCTGCACCACCCTCAGCTTGAGCCCCGGGATGCGGACGTCGAAGTAGGTCATCGCCGAGCCGTTGATAAACCGCAGCCGTATGCGCTCTCCCGTTTTATAGAGGGCAGTCCAGT
>JBOIDM010000145.1:0-5438 GCA_050740575.1 Gammaproteobacteria bacterium | reverse complement strand
CCCATCCCCATGGTGAAGAGCGGGAACGGCTGGCAATTCGATGTGGAGCAGGGTCGGGAGGAAGTGCTCAATCGCCGGATCGGAAGGAACGAACTCAGCGCCTTGGGTGTATTGAACGGCTACGTGGAAGCCCAATTCGAATACGCGAACGCGGACCGGAACGGCGATGGCGTGTCCGAATACGCGCAGAAGCTACGCAGCGAACCGGACAAATTCGACGGCCTGTTTTGGGACGCGGCACCCGGCCAGCCGCCGAGTCCGCTCGGGCCACTGGTGGCCGAGGCGAGAGCCGAGGGTTACCGTGTCAGCTCTCGGGCGAACGGACGGTCACCCTACCACGGCTACTACTACCGAATTCTCACCCGGCAGGGCAGCCATGCTCCCGGCGGCAAGTACGACTACGTGATCAACGGCCGCATGATCGCCGGTTTCGGCATGCTGGCGTTCCCCGCCGAGTACGGCTCGTCCGGAGTCATGACGTTCATCGTCAATCATCAGGGCAAGATCTACCAAAAAGACTTAGGCCCCAAGACTGCCCAGATCGTTGGCGCTCTGAAGGAATACGATCCAGATTCGAGCTGGGAATTGGTAGAGACTGGGGAGTAATCGGAAATTCTTCTGGCTAGGCACGTTCCAAAAAAAGACGCCGCTCTAGGGCGGCGTCAGCACGTGAGCACGTGGCGGAAAGCAGGCTAGCTGTTGGAATCCATAGATCCTTAGCGTTCGATGACAATCTCAACCCGTCGATTTTGCGGCTCCGGAACACCGTCACCGGTGGGTACCAACGGATCAGCTTCGCCGAAGGCCTCGGTGTCAATGCCATCAGCTTGCGTACCGAAATCGGCCAAAGCGGTCCTTACCGCATCTGCACGGCGCTGTGATAGGCCCTGGTTATAGTCTTGGGATCCGGCCGTATCCGTATACCCCTTCGCGACGACCCTCTTGAACGGCGTAGCATTGGCATCGGTCGCTGCACTGTCAACGACACTCATACCGTCAGACGTTATGTCGGCTTTGTCGAAATCGAAGAACACCAGATAGCTTTTCGGTGGGGCAGCAACCTCCGCTGCCGGCGGAGCCTCTTCGACTAGCGCCGCCTCGACCTTGGCGATTGCATCCATGAAAGCTTGCTTGCAGGCGTTGATGTCCGCCGGTTGTAGATCCTCGGAAGCCTGCTCTATCCAGCAATCGTAAGACGCTTGGGCGTGGGCCGCATCGTCAGGTGCTTTGGTCCGCCCAGTCTTGTCGAGCGCCGAGACTAACCGCTGACGCGCATCCGACAGCTCCTGAACGTACTTACCTTTCAGGAATGGCTGCCTTAGCTCGACCTGATCCGGCCCCGGCGGCTGGCCTGCGGCTGCGGCCATGGCCCGCTGCGCGTAGGTATCAGCATCTCGGTTGTCGCCCTGAAGCGACTCCGCCCCGGACAGCGCGATATAATCCTGCGCCAAGGCATCGTTAAAGCCGCCGCCGTACGGTTTTACGCTCGCGAGCTGATTCATCGGCCGCGAGGCACATCCGGTTAGCGTAACCGCCGCGATCATCAGGATCGCGAATCTCATTACAGAAGTCATTGTCTATGTCCTCCCTTGTAGGGTTGCCCCGGCATCTCAACGCGAGAACCCGATCAAATCGCCGGGCCGGAACGTCTATACAGTGTTATACCTTAGCCTAGAAGTCGAAACCGATGCCTAGCGAGTAGGGAATTACCCCGTCGTTGCAGCACTCACTGATCTTCGTTTCGTAACTAACGCTCCCAAATATAAAAGTGCTCTCGTTTACGAAATATTTGACGCCTCCTTCAGGACCCCAGACGCCATCGTCTTCGAAAGTCGCACCATATTGCCCGCCGATGTTGAAGCCGAGGTATGGCTGCCAACGCGCAAGATCCCACTGATAAGCAGCCTGAAATATCGACCTACCGCCGATGAGGGTGCTATCGTTAGTGTCGCCAATGTTAACGGATTGCCTGAACGTGAGTGGGATATTCTTGGTCAGGTAGTATCCAATCGAGGCACTGAGGGCAAAAACGTTACTATCGAACTCGTCGTCCGATATGCCCGCGCCGTTTACAATTGCTTCCCAATTCCCGGCTACTGGGCCGGGATCCGGGGTGTAGGGCGGCATGCCAGCCGACTCCGCCATTGCAACCGTGCTTAACGCAATGCCAGAAAGTGCGAAAAATAATTTCATCATGCTCGTAACTCCGTCCCCAAGACCTGACGAGCGCCCACACCGTAGGGGTAACCGTGCGCGGACGCAATTACTATGCGTGCAGCTATACAACTCTAATGGCTTGAATTGTGGTAATTCCACAACGACGAAAATACACAATCCGCTTCTCTTTAGCAACTGAATTTGTAGACCCAATTACCTTGAACTAACCCGTTCGCTTAACATGGAAGCATAAAAAAAGAAGCTACGAAGTCCCAACACCTTAATATTATTCATTAAACTGTGAAAGTCATTTTGTGACGGGCTATCGTCTCGTGCAAACAAGCCTATGTCCCTTTTCTCATATTTGTTCAACAAGTCAGTGACGGTCACACACAAATAACGTTGAAACACTGTGCTATGTATACCACAAAATCTTGAAATGATCTATAGAAATTAATTCGTGTTGCAAACCAACGAAATTTCTCTTTTTTCGTAATTCTGACCAATGCAGTCCTCCTTGATTGCGGAGATTGATCAGGTACATTGATCGATGCAGTGAGTGGGCATACGCTGATTTCTGAGAATACCCTTGAGTAAGTTATTCGAAACATAGTGGAGATCAGGATCCATGAACAACCGCATTCGACTTCTAACCGCAGCCGCTGCCATCGCCGGCACCGGCAGCGTCTGGGCAGGCGAGCTCGGCCACTACGGGCCCGGTATGATGAACATCCGTGATTTCGTCGTTCCGGAGCCCGGATTCTATGGCCTCCTCTACAACTATTTCTACAGTACGGACACCTTGAAAAACCGCGACGGCGATGAGGTCAATACCCTTTCACGCACGGGGCCGCTGGGCACGACTCGCACCGTGACCGTTGATCCCGATATCGATCTCTACGCGCTCGTTCCCACCTTTGTGTGGGTGAGTCCCTGGCAGGTGCTAGGCGCACGCTACGCCGCCTTCATCGCACCCCCCTTCGCGGATAACAGCGCGCAGGTCGATTTGAGCCTGGCGCGTTCGGGCAGGTTCGGTGACAGGGGGTTCAGCACGAGTCTGGAAGCCGACACGGACTTCGGCTTCGGCGATCTGTTCGTCCAGCCGGTATGGCTGGGATGGAGCGGGAAGCACTACGACATCTCGGCCGGCTATGGCTTCTATGCTCCGACAGGCGAAGACGGCCTCAGCCTCGAGTTCTGGGAGAACCAATTGCAGGTCGCCGGGACCTGGTATCCATTCGACCAGCGCGGGACGGCAGTCATGCTGGCGGGCACCTTCGAGATTAACCAGGAGAAGGAAGATCAGGACATCACTCCGGGGGATCGTTTCACGCTCAACTGGGGCATCAGTCAATACCTGCCGCTCAATAAAGGGCAGACCTGGCTTGCCGAGATCGGGACCAGTGGCTACAGCCAGTGGCAGGTCGAGGAGGATTCGGGATCCGATGTGCCGCAGATCCGCAGACTCAACGCGCAACTCGATGCGAAAGACGAGGTTCACGCCGCGGGCATCCAGGTAGGACTCACGTTCGTGCCGTTGAAGGCCGCGCTGACATTCCGCTACCAGTGGGAATTCGATGCCGAGGCGCGGTTCGAAGGAGAAAACCTCGTGGTGACCCTCGCGAAGGGATTCTGATCCCTGTCGTTGCGACCGGTCTGCGGCTGATGATCAGTCTGTGTGGTAACACCGGCAAGATCGCCAAGGTGACGATCGAGCTGCAGGAGCTGAAAGCCGCTACCGCCGACGAGGCGAAAAAAACCCACGGGCAAACCACCCTGAAGACGGTGCTGTCCAATTAACGCATCTTTACGACGCTCGGCGACAACGCGACTGAAGGGTTGTCATCAGCCGTTGGTTCCATCTGTAAACACGATGTGGATCGGCGTGATCCCGGTGGTGCTCCTGATAACTGGAGGGTTGGGTTGGGCGGTGGACGCAACCCAGAGTCCGGAGCCGGCGCCCATGACGTCGGCCTCTTTCCAACCCACCGCGGCCAATACCGCCCCGCCGCCCGGCCCGGCACCGGACGGCATGGTCTGGATCCCCGGCGGCGAATTCTCCATGGGCGCGCAGGATCCGCCGGGGATGGACGACGTCGGCATGCAGGCGACCACGGACTCCCGGCCGATCCATCGCGTCTATGTCGATGGCTTCTGGATGGACAAGACCGAGGTCACGAACGGGCAGTTTGAAACATTCGCGAAGGTGACCGGCTACGTCACCGTGGCCGAACGGACGCCGCGCGCGGAGGATTTTCCTGGGGCGCCGCCCGAGAATTTGGTGGCAGGTTCCGTGCTCTTCTCACCGCCGGACCATGCCGTCCCACTTAACGACCATTTGCAATGGTGGAGTTACGTCAAGGGCGCGAACTGGCGCCACCCGCTTGGACCGAAGAGCGATCTGAAGGGCCGCGAGGAATATCCGGTCGTCCACGTTGCCTACGAAGACGCGCTCGCCTACGCGAAATGGGCTGGGAAGCGGCTGCCCACCGAAGCAGAGTGGGAGTTCGCCGCACGCGGCGGCCTGAGCGGCAAGGTCTATCCCTGGGGTGATGAGTTCAAAAAAGTCGGTCAGTGGATGGCCAACAGCCATCAAGGCCATTTTCCGAATCAAGACACGGGCGCGGACAAATTCACAGGTATCGCGCCGGTGGCCCAGTTTCCAGCCAACGGCTACGGCCTCTATGACGTGGGCGGGAACGTGTGGGAGTGGACGAGTGATTGGTATCGGCCCGATTACTATGCCCAGCTTGTTGCCGCGGGCGGCGTCGCGCGCAACCCGCAGGGCCCGGACACGCCGTTTGACCCGTCGGAGCCGACGGAGAAGAAGCGCGTGCATCGCGGCGGGTCGTTCCTCTGCACCGATCAGTACTGCTCGCGTTACATGGTGGGAACGCGCGGCAAAGGGGAGGTCAGCACGGGGACAAACCATCTCGGGTTTCGTCTTGTGAGATCCGCATCGGTTGTTAGTCAGTAAGACAGGAAAAAAAGAAAAAAGGGACGCACACGTTATTTTGAAACGATGTGCGTCCCCTTTGACTCCTTTGACCTTTGACCCGTCCCGGTTGGAGGTCGTCTCAAAGCCCAGTGTGTGCTGACGCACAGACAGCGATTCTTCTGAGGTTAATTATAGGATTGCGGCGCGCTGCAAAACGGTGCTGGATCATTTACTATAAGCCCGGATACTCAGAAATTGACCGGCACCCTTATGAGGATGAGGAAGTAACACATGACGACAAGAACAACGCTGACTGGGACGATGATCGCATCCATTCTTACTG
>JBOIDM010000144.1:0-6065 GCA_050740575.1 Gammaproteobacteria bacterium | reverse complement strand
ATTTGGCTTCTATGAAAGTCCTGTCGTCGTCCTATTACTTCGCGTGGATGGCACGCGTCTCCGGTAAGGCTAGAAACCTCCAGACGGGCGAGTATTTGCTGATGCCCAGTACGACGCCACGCGAGTTTCTCGACGATCTTGTCAATGGCCGTGTCATCCAGCACAAAATCACATTGATCGAAGGCTGGACCTTCGATCGGGTCCGCGGCGCGCTCACTGAGCATCCGAAAGTGTTGCAGACACTCGCGGGCCTCGATCGCCGGCGGATCATGGAACACCTCGGGTTTGCGGGCCGGGATCCCGAGGGTTTATTCTTTCCGGACACCTATTACTTCACGGCAGGTACATCGGATTCGGAGCTGTTGCAACGCGCCTATCGGCGCATGGAAGAATTGCTCCATCGTGAATGGGCCGCGCGCGACAAAGGACTACCGTACAAAGCCCCCTACGAGGTACTTATCATGGCCTCGATTATCGAAAAAGAAACGTCGATCGCATCGGAACGCCCGGAAATCGCCGGAGTATTCTTGCGGCGCCTAGAGCGCGGCATGCCGCTACAAGCGGATCCTTCGGTCATCTACGCCGTGGGGGACACTTTTTCCGGCGACTTGAAACGCAGTCATCTGAGCATTGAAAGCCCCTACAACACCTACCGCAATGTCGGACTGACACCGACGCCGATCGCTTTGCCTGGGGCCGAATCTATTCGCGCCGTGTTGCATCCCGCAGATGGCGCCGCGCTTTATTTTGTAGCCAAGGGAGACGGCCACCATCATTTCTCCGGCACCCTCGAGGATCATGAACAAGCCATCGCTCGTTACCAGATCGCCGGTCGAAAAGATGTGCGATGACTGCTACTGTGCTGCGTAGCCACCGGGGGCTATTCGTCACCCTTGAAGGCATCGAAGGCGCGGGAAAATCGACCCAGGCTAAAACCGTCGCGGCTTACCTCCGTGGGCGAGGCCGAATCGTAATCGAGACGCGCGAACCGGGCGGAACGGTGGTTGGTGAGGCGATCCGGCGCGTATTGCTCCAGCACTCGACGGGGGCGATGGAACCCGAGACCGAGCTACTGCTGATGTTCGCGGCGCGCGCCGAGCATGTGAGTAAGCTCATAAAACCCGCGCTTGTGAGCGGCCAATGCGTTGTCAGTGACCGCTTTACGGAGGCCTCCTACGCCTATCAGGGAGGAGGCCGCAAGGTACCGTGGGCGCGCATCGCTGTGTTGGAGGATCTGATTCAAGGAGACTTACGGCCGGACCTTACCCTGTTACTGGATGCGCCCGTACCACTGGCACTGAGCAGGGTACGGCAGCGAGGGGGGATACCTGATCGGTTCGAATCGGAGGCGTCCGAATTCTTTGAAGCCGTCAGGCACGCTTACCTGCATCTCGCCCAGCGTGCGCCGGAACGAATCCGCGTGGTCGATGCCGCAGGTGCTCCCGCGGTGGTAGCAATCGAAATCCAGACCCATTTGGAACGCTTGTTCGATCTACCATGAGTCCCCCATACACATGGCAGACCGAGCAGTGGCAGCGGTTATGGAGGCTTCGCAGCGCCCAACGCATGCCTCATGCGGTCTTGATTCGCGGGGGGTACGGAATGGGGATCTCGGAATTTGCGCGCGTACTCGCCGCATCGTTACTGTGCGCGGTTCCCAACAGCGAGGGCGCGCCTTGTGGTCAGTGTAAAAGCTGCATGCTCTTTAGCGCAGGAAATCATCCCGAATATTGCCGGATCACTCCAGAAGCTAAGAGCACCGTGATTAAAATCGATCAGGTCCGCGCTTTGCCTGAGTTCGTCGGGATGCGAAATCTGTTCGGTCCATTTAAAGTCGTCGTGATCGACCCAGCCGATGCCATGAACCGCAATTCAGCTAATTCCCTGTTAAAAGTATTGGAAGAGCCGCCGCCGCAATCGGTGATTTTGTTAGTGACGGAGAGATCGCGCCGCTTACCGGCAACGATTACCAGCCGCTGCCAGCGTGTTGATTTCTTTGCTTCGTCAAAGGCGCAGGGTCGGGACTGGTTGCGGAAGCGGGTTCCGGATGAGGACGTTGAACTCCTGCTCGAAATGGCCGATAACGGTCCACTGAAGGCTTTGGAATTATGGGAAGCGGGGGCGCATAAGAATAGAGCGGCGATTCTTGAGGGCTTTCAAGCCTTAGTAAGTGGGTTGGCGGATCCGGTGGCCGTAGCCCAGGATTGGTCGCGGGGAGATTCCGTGTTAATCAGCGGATGCTTATTTAAGCTTTTCGCAGACCTCGCGACTCTAAAATTCGCGCGGGGTGCAAGCATTATCGGCGGCAGCGCCGGCAAAGAAACGCAGTTGAGAGCGATCTCAGAACAGCTTGGAACGCGGGATCTGTTCGCCGCCTATGATCGATTGCTCCGCTGCAAGGAGTTATTGAATAGTGAGAGAAACATCTCAGCGCACAATGTGTTTGAGGAATTAACGATTAATTGGTGTGGTCTATTGCATCCCTAACCTATCACCATGAGCGTACCAGCAAAAGACGTTCATCAGGGAATACTGTCCCTAACACTCCGCGACACGCACGCCCTCTATGTCACCTATATGCCGTTCATAAGAAACGGGGGCTTGTTCATTCCAACAACGAAAGCTTACAGGCTGGGTGATGAGGTCTTCATGATCTTAAACTTACTGGACGGTAAAGAGCGCTTGCCAGTCGCCGGACGCGTGATTTGGATCACCCCGGCTTCCGCGCAAGGTAATCGTACAGCGGGGATCGGCGTGCAAATCAGTGACGCAGACAAGGGCGCGACGCGCAACAAAATGGAAACCTTATTGGCAACGGCCTTGAAGTCCGATCGACAGACGCATACGATGTAACACAACGCGTCACCCATTTAGAATTTCCCGGCCACGGTTCTTGCAATGCGCTGGCGCCCTCTATCCGCGAGCAGCGGACAACCGACTTGTTTGACGATTGACGACTCTCCATTAGCTCGAAGTCAGTGCTGGTCGATTCCCATTGTCACCTGACCTTGCTCGATCCCGGTCAATGCGGTAGCACGGAGCAAGTTCTTGCGGCTGCCAAGCGTGAAGGCGTGGATCTTCTTCTATGCGTATCCGTCGACATCGAGAGTGCTCCGGAAATTATTCGGTTGGCAACAACCCATGAGGAAATCTTCGCCTCGGTCGGCGTGCACCCCAATACCGCCGCCGCGATCGAACCGGGGTTCGACGATCTGGTGGCGCTGGCGGCCGACCCTTGTGTTATCGCCGTCGGGGAGACGGGATTGGATTACTATCGAAGTGAAGGCGATCTCGCGTGGCAGCGCGATCGGTTCAAAACGCATATCGCGGTTGCAAAGGCCCTGCGTAAACCGCTCATCATCCACAACCGCGAGGCCACCGAGGATGTGCTCAAGATCCTGCGCCAAGACGGCGCTCATGCCGTGGGCGGTGTAATGCATTGTTTCGTCGATACTTGGGAAACAGCCGAGCGAGCAATGGATCTTGGCTTCTATATTTCGTTCTCGGGGATCGTGACTTTCCGCAATGCCAAGTCCGTTCAAGAGGTCGCCCGGCGCCTGCCGCTCGAACGAATGCTGGTGGAGACCGATGCCCCTTATCTGGCACCCGTACCTCATCGCGGCAAGTGCAATCAACCGGCCTACGTGCGCTACGTTGCGGAATACATCGCCGAGCTGAAGGGACTACCAGCACAGGAAGTATTCGCGGCGACGACTCGCAATTTCGTCACCTTATTCAAACCGCCCGCGCTTCCTTGAGTTGTTAGAGGCGATTACCCTCACGCGAGCGTGCATTCCGGCCTCGTAGTGCCCTGGAACGTGACAGCCGATTTCCAGCTCGCCCGCTTCGCCGAACTGCCAGACGAGAGTTTTCGCTTCGCCGCCTTCGAGAGTGATCGTATTCGGATCATTGTGAACCATGGCGGGATCGCGTTTCATCATCTCTGAATGTGCTCGCTGCTCTGTTGCATCACCGATCATGAACTCATGGCGTAATTTCCCGTCGTTTTTTACTTGGAATTGGATGGTTTCACCGGACCTGACGGTGATCTCCGGCGGGTCATAGCGCATCGTGTCCGAAGCAATCATCGCGATGCTCCGGTCGACGAGATCCTGACGTCCCGGTTGCCCTACCGCTGGTTTACTGGCCCCATGCCCCGGATGGTGGTGGCCATGGTGGGTCGCTGCTTGCCCGCCATCGGCACTGTTATCCGTATCCCCACTCGATGCCGTCTGGCCGGCGAGCAATCCAACTACGAATATAAGGTGGAACTTCATTCGTTGTACTCCTGAGGTCTTTTTGGAAATTGTAGCGCCGCCGCCTGGCGCATGCGGTTTCACCCCTACGCTGATCCGACCCGCAATGAGTGAGAAAAACACAGTCGCGGATACGGTTAACTTCCCGGATCGATCACGAGTGTCTCTGTTCCGAGGCTTGCTTCGATGCGTCTCGCGTTGGCTTCGGCTTCCGCCCGGCTGCTAAACGGGCCGGCCAAAACCTGGTGATAGCCCCGTTTGGACACGGCTTGCGCAGGGATCGACGGGCCTAGGTTCTCAATGATCGCGGATACGCGGCGAGCGGTATGCGGACTCTTGAAGCTTCCTGCCTGGACGTACCACGGGCGGCTCGGGGTGTTGACGGCGGCCGTCTGGATGGGTTGCGAAGAAATCCGCGATACAGGGATAGCCGCGAGCGCGCTCTCGATATCGGGATGGTTGCGTTCAATCGGTAACGGAAGACCGCGGCCGAGATCGATCAGCCTGTCGATCCGCGGCCAATCGATAACACTGGGCTCGGACACTATCTTGTCGAGCCGTGCGCGGAGTTGCTTCCGGAGAGCGCTTTCGTCCCGCTTCGGGTCTAGGGGTTTATGCGCTTCAACATATAGGATTCCGTCGCGCCAACCTGAGAGATACGGCTGGTTTACGATCCACACCGGAGTACCGATCGGTATGTCTTTGAACAGAGCAGCAATGTCTTCGGGGAATAGTTGAACACAGCCGTGACTTACGCGCATACCGATTCCCGCGGGTTTATTCGTCCCGTGAATCAGATAGCTCTCAAACCCCAGCCGCAGGGCGAACTCACCCAAAGGATTGTCCGGCCCGGGCGGCACCACCGCGGGCAAGGGATCGCCCTTCGCCGCGTGTTCGGCGCGAATCGATGCCGGGACGTTCCAACTCGGTTTGGCGACTTTGCGCACGACAGTCGTCGCACCTTGCGGCGTCGGCCAGTCTTCACGTCCGATACCGATGGGGTGGGTGACGACAATCTGCGGCTCCGCGGATTTGCGTTTCGGAAAGAAAAACAAACGCAAGGCCGAAAGATTGAGCACAATACCTTCGCGGGGGGCGTCGGGCAGGACATGGCGTGCGGGTAAGATAACACGCGTACCTTCCTTCGGAAGCCAAGGATCGACTCCTGGGTTGGCATCGCGGAGCTCGTTGTATCCGAGGTCGTACCTCCGCGCTAAATCGACAAAGGTATCTTCCTCACGTGCCGTAATGACATACAATTCGCCGATGACGTTAGAGTCGTCCGCTAGGATAAAGGTGTCTTGACGAGACGGCGGCTCGACAGTCGCTGGAGTTGGCCCTTGTGCTACGTCGGGCGGCGGGGCGTCACGGTCCGTGCCCACCAGACTGTCGATTGAAATGCGTGAAAAGTTTTGACAAGCACCGAGCGAAAGGACGAGCAACACGAGCAAAAAACCGCGCTTAATGAGGGCTCTCATCATGTTTCACTGTGACTGAAGCTACTTCGCTGCGGTCGCATTATTCTGATATTGTCTTTAAACATTATATCCGAACTCAGTGGGGGAAAAGAGTAACGTGTTTGAGTTGATCAAAGCGGGCGGCTGGATGATGGCGCCCATCATTGCGTGCTCGGTCGTCGCGCTCGCGGTCGTAGCCGAGCGTTTGTGGAGCTTGCAGACAAAACGCGTGACCCCACCGAACCTGGTCGCGCAGGTATGGCAGTGGTTTAAGCACGGCCATTTGGATGCTAAGCGTATCCAGAGCTTAAAGAAGCATTCGCCCTTGGGCCGGATCCTGGCGGCGGGCCTC
>JBOIDM010000143.1:0-9568 GCA_050740575.1 Gammaproteobacteria bacterium | reverse complement strand
AATACGCGGGCGGCGGCGGTGTTGATCGCGGGTGCCAATACCGGTTGCACGCAGCCCTCCAACAGCAACATCGTGCGCCGATGCCGCGGCGGCGGCCAGCCGTGTGCGGCGGCAGGGGGGGCCAACGGCACGTTGCCCCGGTATTTCCGCGGAAACAGCGGGCGTATGACGCGCGCTAGCCGCGTGAGATGCCGCACGCGCCGGGGGAAAGGCAGGATCATCCGTAGCGCCCGCCGGACCCAGCGGTCGAGCAGAGGACGCGCGCTGCGTTGTTCCAGCTCCTGCCGGCCGATCTCGAACAAACGGCTGTACTCGACGCCGGAAGGACAAGCCGTCTCGCAGGCGCGGCAGAGCAGACAGCGATCAAGGTGCTCCCGGATCGTGGGGTGGGCCGTGCCCGTTTCGAGCATGTCTTTAATGAGATAGATGCGGCCGCGAGGACTGTCACGCTCGTCGCCGAGCAGGCGGTAGGTGGGACAACTCGTGGTGCAGAACCCGCAGTGTACGCATTTTCGCAAGATCGCATCCGCCTCCTTCCCTTGCGGTGTGGTCCGGTACGATGGGGGCAGCGAGGTTTGCATCGGCCGGCGTTTATAGCTCCGGGAACAAGCGGCCGGGATTGAGAATGCCGTTGGGATCGAAGGCTTTTTTTATGCGCTGATAGACGCTCAACAAGGCCGGCGGCGGCCTTGGAAAGGGCTCCCCTTTTTGATCGCCGCCACGAAATAAAACCGCATGCCCCCCGCAACGAACGGCGGCCTGTTTAATGTCCTCGGGATCGACCTCGCTCTTTAACCAGCGGTGGGCGCCGCCCCAATCGAAAAACCACGCCCCTGCAAGTGCCAAAGGAGCTGCCGCTGGCGGTGCCGATACGCGCCACACGGGCCGCTCATCAAGAAAATACGGCAGGCGTTGCTCGCGCAGATCCTCCCAGAACCGGCCGTCGGCTTCCTGGCCCCCGATCTCCGCGCAGGCGCTGGCCACCGAGACCGCGCTGCCGGCCAAGCGCGCGTACACCGCCATACCGTCATAGGCTGCGGCGGAGAGCGGCAAGGGTTTGCACGCCCATGCGTTCATCAGCTCGATGGCGCGCGCGGCCTCCATCTCCCGCCGTAGGGTGATCTCGGCCCGAGGCCGTGGCAGCACCTTGAGCGATGCCTCCACGATGATCGCTAGCGTCCCGAGCGCCCCGACCATAAGGCGTGAGAGATCGAAGCCCGCCACATTTTTCATCACCTGGCCGCCGAAGCGCAGGAGCGAGCCCGTGGCGGCGATACAACGGATCCCAAGAACGCTGTCGCGCACGCCCCCCGCATAAGGCCGGCGCGGTCCCGAGAGCCCGGTCCCGATCATCCCGCCGATCGTGGCGCCGTCACCAAGGTGCGGAGGCTCACAAGCGAGCATCTGGCCTTCGCTCGCGAGCAAGGCTTCGAGATCCCGGAGCTTCGTCCCGGCGCGCACCGTCACCACCAGCTCGGTCGGTTCGTAGGCGATCACCCCGGCGTGGTTTCGCAGCGACAAAGGCGTCCCCGCGACCCTGCGCCCGTAAAACGCCTTGGAATCACTGCCGAAGACGCGTAAGGGCTCACGGTGCCGGTCGGCTGCCGTCACTGCGGCCGCGATCTCTTCGAGAGTTTCGGGCGCCGACATTAATCTCCTGCGCGCGTCATCCTGTCGCTTCGCGTGCCGCCGGCGCGAATCCGCGCCGCAGCGTGTTTTCGGTCACGGTCCTCGGGATCATGAACTGGAGCAAATAATCCGGACCGCCGGCCTTGCTGCCCACCCCGCTCATCTTGAATCCGCCGAAGGGTTGGCGCTCCACCCACGCGCCCGTGATCTTGCGATTGATATACAGGTTGCCGACTTGCAGCTCGCGGGTTGCTTGCAGGATATGCGAGGGACTGCGTGAATAGACACCTCCGGTTAACGCATAGGGTGTCCGATTCGCAACGCGAATCGCCTCATCGAGATCGGAGACTCGCATCACCGCGAGGACCGGTCCGAAGATCTCCGTTTGCGCGAGGTAGGAATCAGGCGCTACGTCGGTGAAAATTACGGGTCCGACGAAATAGCCGCCGCCCAAATCCGGGCAGGGCATCGCCAAGGCGAGCCGAGCCCCGTCCGCTTGGCTCCGTTCGATCGCCTCGAGCACACGCGCCTTGGCGCCGGCATCGATGAGGGGGCCCATGAACACTTCGGGCGTCTCGGGCATCCCGATGCGCACGCTCTGCGTCGCCGCGAGCAGTCGTTCGAGAAACCGCTCATAGGCCTGCTCCAGGACGATGACCCTGGAACAGGCGCTGCATTTCTGTCCTTGGTACCCGAAGGCCGACTGCACCGTCCCGGTCACGGCTTCATCGAGATCGGCATCGCTATCGATAATGATCGCGTTCTTACCTCCCATTTCCGCGATCACCTGCTTGACCTGAGACTGTCCCGGCGCGAAATCCGCGGCCAGCCGAAGGATGCGGCGGCCGACCTCCTCCGAGCCCGTGAACGCGATGAAAGCGACTTGCGGGTGCCGCACCAGATATTCACCGAGCGTGCCGCCCGCGCCCGGCAAGTATTGCACCACCCCCGGTGGTAAACCGGCTTCTTGCAACAGCCGCACAAAACGCGCGGCGATCACCGGTGTCTGCGAGGAGGGCTTTAACACCACCGTGTTTCCGGCCGCGATCGCGGCCGACGCCATGCCTGTGAGGATGGCCAGAGGAAAGTTCCAGGGAGAGACGATCGCGCCGACCCCGCGCGGCGCATACCGATAGACATTCTCTTCACCGGGGACGTCGTTACGCCGCGGCTGCTCCCAGCGCAACGCCTCGCGCGCGTAATACTCGAGGTAATCGATCGCTTCGGCGACGTTGGCATCGGCCTCGATCCAGGTCTTGCCGGCCTCAATAATCTCGAGTGCTGCGAACTCATCGCGCCGCCGGCGCAGCGCTCCGGCCGCGCGTAGCAAGAGGTCCGCGCGCTCGCCCGATGCTCGCCGCGACCAGTCCGCAAAGGCCCGCAAGGCCCCGGAAACGGCGCGCTCCGCCTGCTCCGTCCCGGCCTGGGCCACGCGTCCGATCACCTCATCGGGGCGCGCGGGATTCACCGACACCAACTCGTCTTTCGTCTTTACCGCTTCGCCATCGATAAGGAGCGGGTAGTCGCCGCCAAGCGCGGCTCGCGCCGCTGATAAAGCACTCTGAAATGCGCCCCGCTCGGCGGGATCGGTGAAACGATGCGGCGGCTCGTTGCGGAAGCGCGGAAGCGTCCGCGCGCCCACAGGCTCCGCGCCGCTCCTTGCCTCCCCGGACACCGCGGTCAACCTCGGCGCGGTTTCCGCGGCAGGATCAGCGCCGTGCGGAGAGGCGAGCAGTTGCGCCGGCGCCAGCGTGCGCGCCAGGTTCATGCGCTGAAACGATTGACTGGAGGAATTCTCGAGCAGCCGGCGCACGAGATACGCCATGCCCGGCAACAATTCACCGAAGGGCACATACACCCGCAGCCGATAGCCCATCTCCGCGAGCACATCCTCGAGCCCGCTTGCCATGCCGTGCAGCATTTGGAACTCGAACTGGTCGCGTTCGATCCCTCGCTCTTCGCCGAGGACCATCGCGAAAGCGACGCTGCGCAGGTTATGGGTCGCAACCGCCGCCTCGATTCCGGGATGGTGTTCGAACAAGAGCCGCGCACAGCGCTCGTAACAAGCGTCGGTCTGCCATTTCTTGGTCCAGACCGGCACCGGCCATCCGTGCTGCTCGGCGATGACCGTTTCATAATCCCAGTAGGCGCCCCGGACCAAGCGCACGGTGATCGGCGTCCCGCGGTGGGCCGCCCAGGCGCTGAGATCGCTGATATCGGCCTCGGTCTCGCGGAGGTAGGCTTGCATTGCGATCCCGGCATCCGGCCAGTCTCGGAGCTCCGGTTCCATCAGCACTTGCTTGAAACAGGAGAGCACGGTTTCCTTGAGGTGAAACTGCTCCATGTCCACGCACACGAAGCTGCCGCTGCGCCTGGCCGCGAGAAGAATCGGCTTCAAGCGCGCCGCGATCCGCGCCGCGCCGGCTTCGGGCGCCACCGCGGAGAGCTGAGGATCGAGTGACGATAATTTGATCGAGAGATTCAGCCGCGGCAGCCGCCGTCCCTGGCCCTGATCGAGCACCGGGTGCGGTGGCCAGGATGCGGCTTGTTGCGGGATGCGCGCGAAGAAATCCAGATACCGGCGCTGATACTCCTCGGCCTCCGCGTCGCTGACCACCGCTTCGCCCACGAGATCGAGGCTCGCGCCGATACCTCGCTTGCGCAGCGCTGCGGCCGTGCCCAAGGCTTCCTCTACGCTGGCACCTCCGAGAAAGCGCCGCGCGAGTCCGGCCATGGCTTTGCGCACGGCGCCGCCGATGATGGCATTGGCGAAGTCCCCGCGCACGTGGCGCACGCCGAAGCGCAGCAACCCGGTCAGCGGAAAATCGCCGCGCCCGAAGTATTCGTGCAGGTGTTCGGTGAGCTCGCGGTCATCCTCCAGGGCCGGCAGCACATCGACGAAGCGCAGGGCTTGCACACGGAACCCGTCGCTCTGCATGACTTGGTTTAAGAACCGGTCCAGCCACAGATCAACCGAGCGCGCCGCCTGCCGCCGCTGCTCGAAGGTCGCGATCAAGCGCCTGCCCGTCTCCTGGACTCGGTGCTCGAGATCGTCGTCTAGACTCGCTGGACTCGCCATGGGCGCCTCTTCCCGTCCTCCCTTTCGCCATCCTCTAGCACGGACGTATAAAAAGCAAGGCGCCTCGCGCGCCGCCGTAGTGTCTCAGTTCGGCCAAGAGCGGACATATGCGTTACATCGTGGCTTGATGTGCTCTCTGCTTAGCCATTATGCTCGGTGTATTCTGATCCATCAGTCCTGGTCAAAGATGCTTCCCGATGTTTAGGCAGAACAGAGGCGACTACCCGCGTTCCAGCGGAGGGCGATAGTAATGCCGGTACCGACCTACGATAGATTTATCGAGCCGATCTTACGGTACCTGGCCGAGCACTCGGACGGTGCGGCCGCCCGCGATGTCCATGAGGCTGCGGCGGCAGTTCTCGGGCTGAGCGACGCTGACAAGCAGGAGCTGCTTCCGAGCGGTGTGCAGCCGGTATACAAGAACCGTGCTGGCTGGGCCCATGATCGGCTCAAGCGTGCAGGCCTCTCCGACAGTCTCCGGCGCGGTTTTTGGCGCTTGACAGCCGAAGGGCTGACCTACGCAAAAGAGCACGGTTCACCCCTTTCGGCTGACGAAGTCGAGGAACTGGCAACCGGCCATAGGGACGTCCGGCTCCGAGGAGTACAGCCTTCTACGCTGCAGCCGGATAACTCAGCGCCGGTGCCGGGGCAGGCGCCATTCACTGCGAGTCCAGACGATCGACTAGAGGATGCCCTTGCCGAGCTGCGTGGGACTGTCACGGCCGAAGTTCTTGAAGCAGTCCGAAAGGTCTCTCCGACATTCTTCGAGACCATCGTTCTCGATCTTCTGCACCGCATGGGCTATGGGGCAAGCAGGACCGACTTGCAACGAGTCGGTGGAACGGGCGACGGCGGCATTGACGGGATCATCTCGCTGGACAAGCTCGGCCTCGAAAAGGTCTACGTTCAAGCAAAGCGCTGGCAGCAAGCTGTCGGTCGGCCAGAGGTCCAGGCGTTCTACGGAGCTCTCGCCGGCCAGCGCGCCAGCAAGGGTGTGTTTATTACCACTTCCGCCTTCACCCCTCAGGCGATAGCGTTTGCCCGATCTGTGGAACGTGTCGTCCTGGTCGACGGTGCTAGATTGGCGGATCTCATGATCGACCATGAGGTCGGCGTCACGCTCCGGCCCGTCAGAGTACCGCGCCTGGACGGCGATTATTTCGAGGAGGAGTCTGCCTAACAATGTTCAGTGTCCACGTTGAGTGAATCAAGACGCCCGCTTGAATGACCCCTCAGAGTCGGAACCGACCGCAAATACGGTCACAGGAATCGCGTCGGATAGAGGTCTTACCGATTTAAGGCTGTGACAGGCAATAGCAAGCGATTCGGCTGCCCTGGAAAAGACATAAACCCAAAGTGTTGGTAGAAAGTTCTTGCCGAATCATCTTTTGCATCGACGACAATCGCAGCGACCGCGAGTACCGCGCTCGCCTGCACCACCCTTTGGCAAGCGTCGGCTAGGAGGATCGAACCGAGGCCTCTTCCCTGAAATTTTCCATCTACTGCCAGGCGGCCGATCAACGCCACTGGCACAGGATAACGGGGCAGTTTGCGTGCGAGCGCTGTAGGAAGGTCCGAACAACTCACGCTGCCGGCGCTAAGGGTAAAATATCCTGCTAGCTGGTGTACATCGTCTTCCGGCACTGCGACAAAGACGCGCGCCAGATCGCGTCGTACATCCTGAGATGCGTAGCGCCCGATATACTCATCAAGGGCGTGTTGTCCGCAGCAAAAGCCTGTCGTATCGACCGCTGCATCGAGCGGGCGGATGCGAAAGACCGTCACCGACGGAGCTGTTTAGCGTGACGCTTGACAGCGCGTTTTAGGGCCGCATTAGGCTCGACGGGCGTATCTATGGCGGCGAGAAAAGCCTTAAAATTTACCGGATTTAAGGTAATTGACTCATGCGCCTGTATGATTTGTTCAGCCGAGGCCAAGGCGTGCGAGAGCACGAACTCGGACACGCTGACATGCGTATAGGCAGCCGCCTTGTCGAGCAACTGTCTTGCCCGATTATCGCAGCGGAGGTTAAGGCGACTTTCCTTGATCGTTGAGGTGCTCATATCAGAACTCCAGAAATCGAACCGCAGAAATATCGCGCGCCATTGTACTCACGTTGCGAGGCGATCCAAAATGATCTTGTGGAGGTCGGGTGAAGGTCAACAAGCGTGCGCAAGCACCCTAGGAAACACTGCGCTTCCCCGAGACATCGGGGCGCCGGATCCGACTGCGATTCGCCAAGGGTGCCAGAAATCGTGCGCGTTTCAATCTGTTCATCGACAGAACTTTCGAGGCTGCGATCTCGTCAAACTCTAGTACGATGTCGCGCATAGGGCGGGAATCCCCCGGGCAACGGTCATGCAGCAGAAGGCGGGCGACCGGTCGAGTTCGAATTGACCGCCACCTATTCTTATCACCTGCCGGCACTTGACATTGGTAAATAGGTTAGAATGCAGTCCCGGCTTACCGACAGCAGAAGGGTAAAATCATGAGCGCAGCAGCAGAACAAATGCTTCCATTGAGCAACCCCGTAGGGCGTTTTATCAGTGAACGCAAAAGGCTGTTGATTGCCGGTAAATGGGTAGCGGCTGAATCCGGTAAGGCATTCCCTGTTTATAACCCTGCGAGCGGAGAGGAAATATGCCAGGTCGCCGAAGGCGACAAGGCGGATGTGGACAAGGCAGTCAAGGCAGCGCGCAAGGCCTTCGAGAGTGGCCCTTGGCCCGGCATGTCGCCATCTAAGCGGGGACGGCTTATACATCGCATCGGCGATCTGATTCTGGATCATCTGGATGAACTCGCCGAACTGGAAGCGCTAGATAACGGTAAGCCGATCAGCGTTGCACGGGCAGCCGATGTGCCCTTGTCCGCAGATATTTTTCATTACATGTCGGGCTGGTGCACCAAGCGGCATGGCGTCACCATCCCGCTCAATGTCCTGTATACACCGGGAGCCGAGTATCACAGTTATACCCGCCCCGAACCTGTCGGCGTGGTCGGCCAGATTATCCCCTGGAATTTCCCGCTGTTAATGGCGGCCTGGAAGCTTGGTCCGGCGCTCGCCTGCGGTTGCACGGTGGTTCTCAAGGTTGCAGAGGAGACACCGTTATCCGCATTGCGTCTCGGGGAGATATTTCAGGAAGCCGGTCTTCCCGACGGTGTGGTCAATATTATTACCGGTTATGGTGAAACCGCCGGTGCTGCGCTCGCAGGCCACCCCGGTGTAGATAAGATAGCCTTTACCGGTTCCACCGAAGTTGGCCGGCTGATCGTCAAGGCCGCGGCAAACGATCTCAAGAAAGTCTCACTGGAACTAGGCGGTAAATCGCCGAATATCGTCCTTGCCGATGCCGATCTCGATGTTGCGATCCCGGGCGCGGCAAGTGCGATCTTTTTCAATCACGGACAGTGCTGTTGTGCCGGTTCTCGCCTGTACGTCGAGCAAAAGGTATTCGACAGGGTGGTTGAGGGTGTTGCAGAACAGGCCAAGAAGATTAAGGTCGGCCCCGGGCTTGATCCGAAGACGGAGATGGGTCCGATGGTATCCGAAATCCAGCAGCAGCGGGTCTGTGGTTATCTGGATTCCGGTTTCAAGGATGGCGCCAAGGCCCTTACCGGCGGCAATAAAGGCGATGGCCGCGGATATTTCGTCGAACCGACCGTTCTGGTCAATACACGGGCCGGCATGAAAGTCGTTGATGAAGAGATCTTTGGCCCGGTGGTTACGGCCATGCCTTTCAAATCTCCCGATGATGAGCTGATCAATCAGGCCAACAACTCTATTTATGGGCTGGCGGCAGGCATCTGGACCCGGGATGTCAGCAAGGCACACGCGATCGCCGCAAGACTGAAGGCCGGTACGGTCTGGATCAACTGTTACAACATCTTCGATGCGGCGCTTCCGTTCGGCGGTTACAAACAGTCCGGCTGGGGTCGGGAGATGGGTGAGGCGGTGCTCGAGAACTACACCGAAACCAAGGCTATCACTATCAGGTTGTAACTGGAAACGGCGCTCAATGCAGTTTGGCCGGGCGGTTCAAAATGCCGCCCGCTTTTTGTGCGTACACCACGGAGCAATCTTGCACTAAGCGCTAAGCGGCGCGGCCGCTGTACAGGGCCGGGCGCCACTGTACAGTCCACAGGTAGGAAACCAGCCCCTCGGCAATATCGGTACCCGGACTGAGACACTCCCCGCACGGTGCGCGCCACGGGCGACGCGCCACTGGCAGGGGCCCGGCGTAACCACTACACTGACCGCGGGAAGCCATGAACCTACCGTTTCCGGTGCGCTTGTTTCTCGCCGCGCTGGCGAGCTTGGCGCTCGCCTCCGCCTTGTGGGTGCTCTTGTACGCGACGGATCTCGCCTTCGAGCTCTGGGAAAGGCTGCAAGCATTACCGCTCTTGGTTCAGCTTGCTTATGCGGCGCTCATCCTCGCACTCACCGTCGGATTCACCTGGGTCGTGTGGCGCCTGCTGCGGCCGCGTAAACCCTCCCCGCCCAGCCCGTTACCTGCGCCTCTGAGTGACAGCACGCTGGAAGCTCGGATCGCCGAGGCCGAACGGCGCGGCGCCAACACGGGCGAGGCGCGCACCGAGCTGGCCGTGCTGGCCGAGCGGCGCACGGGGGAGCAGATCTTTATCGTCCTTTTCGGCGAGGGGAGCAGCGGCAAATCCTCGCTCATCCGAGCCTTGCTCCCCGGCTGTGAGGCCGTGATCGATGCGCGCCGGGGGACGACTCAAACGCTGACACGCTATGCCTGGAACCGGCCTGATGGGACACCGATCCTGCTCACCGATCTACCGGGCCTGAACGTAACCGAAGGCGCCGACGAAAGCGCGTGGCGTGAGGAAGCCCTACGG
>JBOIDM010000142.1:0-4811 GCA_050740575.1 Gammaproteobacteria bacterium | reverse complement strand
GCCCGGTCGCGCTCATCCATGATCGGTATGACGATGGGTAGCCCGCGCTGGCGGGCTTGATACTCGATGGCATGCGTGTAGCCCGAGGCGTCGTCGCGGCTGACCATAACGCGCTTTTCGCCGGAGCCGAGCGAGACGCCTACCAGCACCAGCGGGCGCTCGCGTCCCCAAAGATTCAAACCCGCGCGACGGAGAGCGCCGCTGAGCGTCTTCGCGTCGAATTTCACCGCCAACACGCGCCCACCGCCGCCCGCGTTCCCGTGGCCGGCCTCGGCGGTTTGATATCCGTATTGCTGTATGTAAACCTGCGGCTCCTTGAATAGACTCGCGACGCCTTGGCGCTGCGCGGCATTGCGATCGCCCGTGAGCTTGACGAGCACGACCCGGAGCGCCATTTCCATCGCCTCGGCCTTCTCGGCCGCCTGGCCGTCCGCGGTCGGGATCTCCGCCTCGAAAAGCCCACGGACCTGGGCCCCTTCACTCGCTAAGGCGAGGATCGATCCCGCGGCCAGCAGAAGATATCGCACCCAGCGCATGCGCGGAACGTATGCTAAGATGGCGGCCTTCGTCAAGGTTTGCCGCGCGAATCCCACGCCGCTACCATAAGCCGATGCGAAACGGCCAAGAAATGGGAGCTACTTACCGGGACGCGGGCGTCGACATCGAGCGTGGCAACGCGTTCGTGCGGCGTATAAAACCGTATGCGCAGGCGACCCACCGGCCGGGGGTGGTGGGCGGAATCGGCGGCTTCGGGGCGCTTTTCAGCCTCGCCGGATTGAACTATCGCAAACCGCTATTGGTCTCCTCGACCGATGGCGTGGGCACTAAGCTCAAGCTCGCGATCGACCTCGACCGGCACCGGACGATCGGCATCGATCTCGTCGCCATGTGCGCGAACGACGTGGTCGTGCAAGGCGCAGAACCGCTGTTCTTCCTCGATTACTTCGCCACGGGCCGACTGGACCTCGACACGGCCGAGCACGTGGTCGCGGGCATCGCCCAAGGCTGCAAGCTGGCGGGGATGGCGCTCATCGGCGGGGAAACGGCCGAGATGCCGAGCTTGTATCATAGAGCGGACTACGATCTCGCCGGAGTCTGTGTCGGCGTCGTGGAGGAAGATCGGCTTATCGACGGGCATGGCGTGATGCCGGGCGACACCATCATCGGTATCGCCTCGAGCGGCCCGCACGCGAACGGCTATTCCTTGATCCGAAAATTGATCACCGACTCCGGCGCCGATCTGGCAATGGATCTCGGAGGACGCAGCCTCGCCGATACCTTGATCGAGCCCACCCGCATCTACGTGAAGACGATCCTTGCCTTGCTCCGCAGCGTCCGCCTTCGGGCCATCGCCCACATCACGGGGGGGGGCTTCATCGACAACCTGCCGCGCGTCATGCCAGCCGGCGCCAGGGCGGTGATCACAACGGCGGCGTGGCGGTGGCCGCCGATCTTCGAATGGATCCGGGATAGCGGTGACATCGAAACGCAGGAGATGTACCGAACATTCAACTGCGGTATAGGCATGGTCTTGATCGTAAGCCCGGACGAAGCCGAAGCGGCGCTCGAGCATGTTCGCAACAGCGGCGAGACCGCGTGGCGGATCGGTTGCGTGGAAGCAGCGCGGGCGGATGATGCGCGCGTGGTCATCGATGCCGGCTAGCGCTCGAGCTCGCCAGGAACCTTGGTTTTTATCTTGGTCTGCACCGCTGCCAGAAACCCACGCAGGATATTGAGCTCGTTTTGGTCGAGACGTGCGCGATTGAACAATCGGCGCATGCGGCGCATGAGCCGGCGCGGTTTTTCCGGATCGAGGAACCCAGCGTCGATCATGGCATTTTCGAGATGCAGGTAAAATCGCGCCATCTCATCGGCGGTCGCGACGCGTTCGATAGTGAGGTCCGCTGTAGCATGGTGAGAGATCGCGGTTTGGCGCAATTCGTAGGCGACGATCTGTACTGCGGCCGCAAGATTGAGCGAGGAGCATTCCGGAGCCGCCGGTACCTTGATCAAGAGCTGGCAAAGTTCGACCTCGATATTGCTGAGGCCGGAATGCTCCGGCCCGAAGAGAACAGCAACCTCACCGCGCGCGGTAGCCTCAATGATTCGTGACGCGCCTTCGCGAGCTGAGACGGTGGGCCAGGGGATGCTGCGGTTCCGAGCGCTGGCGCCGACCACCAGAGTGCATCCGCGCACGGCCTCGCCGGGCGATGCACAGATCACTGTCTCGTGCAGCACATCGGCGGCTCCGGCGGCCATCGCCGTGGCGTCGGCCGAAGGATAGCGATGAGGCGCCACGAGGAAGAGACGCCTGAGGCCCATGGTCTTCAACGCGCGCGCACTCGCGCCGATATTGCCGGGATGCGTCGGCCGCACCAGCACGAAGCGCAGTTTAGCCATGGCGTCCCTATTCATCCGGAATGCAAGACCGTTTCACGTCCACGCTCATTGTTGGATAGAATTTCGCGCTGATTCGTCACAACACCCGAGGCAAGCCACCGATGCACCCCATGCTCAACATCGCGATTCGCGCAGCGCGCAAAGGGGGTGACATTATCGTCAGGCACCTCGACCGCGTTCAAGGCTTGAGCATCGATACCAAACAACAGAACGACTATGTTACGGAGGTTGATCGACTAGCCGAGGGCGCGATCATCGAGATTCTCCTCAAAGCCTATCCAAACCATGCCATCCTGGCCGAGGAGAGCGGCACTCACGGGAGCGACGAGTACCAATGGGTCGTCGATCCCTTGGATGGCACGACCAACTTCATACACGGGTTTCCGCAATTCGCGGTGGCCATCGCCCTGAAGCATAAGGGGCGGTTGGATCAGGCCGTGGTGTACGACCCCCTGCGGCAGGAGCTGTTCACGGCGAGCCGCGGGGAGGGGGCGCTCTTGAACGATCGCCGTATCCGCGTCACTCAAAACCCTAACCTGCCAGGGGCCTTGTTGGGCACCGGCTTCCCGTTCCGTGAATTGCAGCACCTCGACCGCTATCTCGCGATGCTCAAGGCGCTCATCGAAGTCACATCGGGAATACGCCGCGCCGGATCGGCGGCGCTCGACCTCGCTTACGTGGCTTGCGGTCGCTTGGATGGCTTCTGGGAATTCGGATTGAAAGAATGGGACATCGCCGCGGGCGCGCTTTTGATCCTCGAAGCCGGCGGTATGGTTAGCGATCTGCATGGAGGTCCAGGTTATCTCCGTTCCGGAAACATCGTCACCGGCGGGCCCAAGGTGCACAAGGAAATCCTCAAGACCCTCGCACCCTTCATCGGGACGAACCCGATTACTCCCGCCGATTGACATTCGCTACCCGCGGTGCCGGTTTGGTTGCCACGGGCCGAGCCGCGGGCGCTACCATGCCGGATGCGACCCCGTCAACGCGCTTGCGCTCGGGGTGAAACAGCGTTCACAGTTATTGTCATGACCTTCCTGGCACGGATCAGGGCGTTAAAGATAGGGCGTCAATGGTCCGATAAGATCACCGCATTGCAAGGTGGCCCCGGAACGCAATTGCCGGAAGCCTGCATGCGGCGCACGGATGCGGCTGAGGTCCAAGGACGGACCACCTTCTTGCGTCATACCCGTCATTCCAGCGGGAAACTGCTATCCTGAGCACCCGTAGCCTGCGCACAACACAATGGTCATAGGGTCGCCGTGCCTTACGTCGGCCCCACCGAGGTCGGATTCATGAACCGGCGCTGCTTCACCCGGGCGATGGTGATAGGCGATGAACCGTTGCTCGGAGCGATTCCGATGGAAGATATGGATCTGGTAGTGGTCGGCGTTGGTTAAGCTGTTTTAAACGCCTCCGGGGAACCCCGTCCCCGAACCTGAATTCGTGCATGTCACCTGGGTGGCGCGTAGCAGAACGCAGGAATCAAGAACAATATCCAAAAACCGCCAAAACAAAAGCCCGTCGCGAGGAGGGGCGTGGGTTTGATTTCGTGCACACGGCACACGCTACGCTGGCTGGCGTTTTCCCCGCGTTGGCGGTCCAGCGCTTACGATCGGAAATCACAGTAGCTTCACCAATATGCCCACCAACAAGGATATCTGCGCGAGGGCAAGCCCCACCATCCATTTGATCACGTCCAACTTGAGCTCGGCGAGATCCGCCTTGGTCGCAAACTGGGTGGCGACCGATTCCGAAAGCGCCTCTTGTTGCGCCTCCGCCATTGCCTTGGCCTGGGCCTCGGGAACGCCAGCGGCCTTGAGTCTTTCGACGAACTTGAGGGTATCAAAGGTGACGGTAGCCATAGCTGCAGTGTAGCACGCACAAGCAGACCGCGCGGGGCCGGCTTTGGATTTTAGTGCGTGGGGCGTACCCTACACGGGATCACACCCACGGGTCGATGGGCAACACTTTGAGCACCTTGCCGGTCTTGCGATCGATGATGGCAGTGAGATCTAGCTTGCGGGCGCGCACGGGAAGGAAACCGAGGTCATGCACGCGTCCGGCGAGCTCCTTCTTCAAGGCCGCGAGTTGTGGTTTAGCTTCCGCGCGCTCCTGCTCGAGATCGTCCAAGGGTCTGGAACGTGCGATTGCCTGTGAGATCTGCTCTTCATAGGGCACGTAATGTTGCGGGAAGTTCGGCAAATCGTAACCCCCCTCCACGGCGGAGAACAGGATCCGGTGTCGCTCTTCGCGATCGGAGGGCAGCACCGCGGCGACCAGTTTTGGTCCCATGAGCGGTAAGGATTGATATTCGGGACGCGACACTTTCTCGCGTTCCGCCGGGTCGATCTCGTTCGCCGCCACCACGTCGAACCGGTCTACATTAAATACGATGTAAACCGGGCGGG
>JBOIDM010000141.1:0-4987 GCA_050740575.1 Gammaproteobacteria bacterium | reverse complement strand
TCGACTGGGTGATGTCGAGCTATAAAATCACCACGACTGCCGGCGCCACCACGATGTCGTGGCGGCTCAACACGGTGTGGGCCAACATCGGGTCGGCATGGGAACTCAAGCCCAGTGCAACGCCGCCATAACTTTTTTTGGCGTCCTCCGTGGTTCACCGCCCAATCCGCGCATACTACTGCCTCGCCTTGGTTTGCGCCTGGAGATGGGCGAGGACTTGGTTGCGGCGGACCTTGAGCGTTGGTGTCAAGAGCCCGTTTTCCACGGTCCATGGTTCCAAGCTCAGGATCACGTTTCGCACCTTTGCATAGCCCGGGAACGCGTGCAGTTGTGTCGCGATCCTCTCCAAGATCGCGGTCTGGACCCGCGGTTGCTCTAGCGTGGTTCGGTCGTCCGGGTCGAGGGCAAGCTCGCGCGCAAGTTTCGACCAGTGTTTTCGATTCAGCACCACGCTCGCACTGAGATAAGCCATGCCTTCTCCCGCCACCATCGCGTGCTCGAAGATCGGATCCAGGGTGATCGCGCGTTCCATGCTTTCCGGGGCGACCTTTTCGCCATTGGCCATCACGATGATTTCTTTAATTCGGCCGGTGAGGTAGATATGGCGACCCTCGATTCGCGCCTGATCGCCCGTGTGCAGCCATCCTTCACTGTCGATGGCCAGCGCGGTGAGCTTTGGATCACCCCAGTAACCTAACATGACGCCGGGACTCTTAACGAGCAGCTCATCATGGCCGCCAATGCGCACCTCCACATCTTCGAGCGGGCTTCCGACGCTAAGGGGGTCGTTATCGTTGAGCGCATTCGCGCTCACCACGGGACCCGCCTCGGTCAGACCGTAACCGTTTGAGATCGGAAAACCTAAACCGATAAACACGCGCGCGAGGCGTGCATCGAGGGCCGCCGCCCCGCAACTGACGATGCGCAGGCGATCGCAACCTAATCGGGTGAGGATCCGATGCGCTAGGAGCCGATTGAGCATAGGCCATAAGAGTAACGACCCGTGCCAGCCCTCCCGACCTTGTTGGTACCGAAAGCGCTGCCATCCGATTCTAGTGGTCAGCTCAAACAGGGTCCTTAGAAGGGCATTGCGTTCAAGTTTCGATTGGAGCCCTGCGTAGATTTTCTCAAGCACCCGAGGCACGACCAGCAGGATGGTCGGCCGGGCCTCCGGGAGATCTTCAACGAGCTGCTGTGGCGAGCGTGCGTAGGTGACGCGGGCACCGGCCATCGCGGGCAGGTAGTAGCCAACGGTGCGCTCGAAGGTGTGCGATAACGGCAGGTAAGAGAGAAATCCATCGCCGGGGCGAATGGCGAACCGTCGGATGAGCGCATGGGCATTCCACAAGATGTTCCGGTGGCTCAGCATCACTCCTCTGGGGCGGCCTACTGTTCCCGAGGTGTACACGATGGTGGCGAGATCATCGGGCGCGCCGCATTGTATCGGCGCTTCTCGATCGGCGCGCGAAAGCCATGTATCAGTGTCGCACAGAGGTGCATCGCCCAATGCGTTCGCATGGGGCGCGACAGTAAGGACGCGCACCAGCCCCGGTAATTGATCATGCACGGCCTGCAACTGCCGCCAGTCTTCCGGATCGCCGAGCAGCAGCACTCTTACGCCCGCATCTCGGATCACGTAGATAACATTCTCGGCACGATCGTTGGTATGCAGGGGAACGACGACGAGCCCCCGCCCCAGCGCCGCTTGGTCAAACATCACCCATTCCGGCGAGTTATGCAGCATCACGGCGACGCGATCGCCCGCTTGCAACGGTTCGCGCGCCAAGGCTGCCCGCCAGCGCGCGATTTGTGTTCCCATTGCCTGCCACGACAGGTCTTTCCAGGTGTCCGCGGCGGGGTCGAAATAGCGGTAGGCGATAGCCTCCGGTGTCCGCGCTACGCGCGCCTGAAAAAGCCCGGCCAGCGTATGAGCGCTCTGCGGGCTAATGTGATCGCTACTGAGATCCGACGGAGTGATTTCTCTGCGCATCATCCTATTAGACCGGCATTACCTGTAGCTGACGAATGGTTATCTTACGCCGCGACTGGCGTGGCAAACACCCCTGTTGCCGGCATTGGGGCCGTTACTCACTTGCGTGGGCGTGACTGCCGGCCGGCTCCTGCCCGAAGTCTTCCTCAAGGCCGCGCGCGATACGCGGCATCCAGCTAAGGGGTCACCGGATCAAACGCTCGAGCAGCAACGAGGTGAGTTCGCGACTGCCGTCCAGTACACCGAGGACATACACACGATCGACATCAAACCGGTAGATGATGCGCCAAGGTCGGACGATGACCTCTCGGTACGCGAACGCGCCGAGTTGCTTCAACTCTGGGACAAGGCGTCCGCGTTCCGGGAGGAAGGCGAGCTTTTCCGCGGCAGGTTCAAGGCAGTTGAGGACGGCAAGCGCGTTTTCAACTACGCGGACGTCATGGGCCGAGCCTCCAGCAATACCCAACCTTTTTATGCATCACATCAGGCGCTGATCCTTTAAGTTAGTGCCATTCGACTCTGGACTTTTTCCGCGAGCAGCCCAGCCAGGTCCAAGGCAGCCCGCATCACGGGCACCTTTCTTTTCGGCCGCGCACGCCCGGAATGCGTACAGGAACGGGGCCTCCTATGTCATTCCGCCAATAGACGGGCGAACGGTCCCCGCCTATACCTCCAGAACCCGCAGCGTGAAACCGTTGCGGCCCACCCGAAAAAATCTAAGGAGAGGAAGCATGACAATTACATCTAGGCAGGAAGTGCGAGAGGCACATGGATCATCTCGATATTGGACCCGCGGAATACTTGCGGCCGCCGTGACGATGTGTTCCATGTTGGGGGCGGAGGCACTCGCAGTCGGCTTCTGCTCAGCGACGGCTACCACCCTGCTCAAGGCATGCAAGAAGGAGATCGGTGACGACTTCTTCACCGCGAGGGCGATCTGCATCAATGTCTCGGACCCGGAGAAGCGAGAAGAATGCTACGCCGAGGCCAGGGAGGAGCGCAAGGAGGGCAAACAGCTCTGCCGCGATCAGTTCACGGGGCGTCGCGATGCGTGCGCGTCCCTCGGGGAAGGCCGCTATGACCCGGTCTTTGATCCGGCCTTGTTCGATGACGACTTCGCGAACCTCACGAAACCGAATCCCTACTTCCCGCTCACGATTGGTAACCGGTGGGAATACCAGGGCGGCAAGGAGCTCAACACGGTGGAGGTCGTGAACGAGGCCAAGCTGATCGACGGGGTGAGGTGTATCGTATTCAGAGACTTGGTCACAAAAGACGGCGACCTTGTCGAGGCCACCGACGACTGGTTTGCCCAGGCCAAGGATGGAAACGTCTGGTATTGCGGCGAGGAGGTCAAGGACTTCGAGAGTTTCGACGGAGACGATCCCAGGAGACCTGAACTAGTCAGCACCGACGGCTCTTTCAAGGCGGGCCGTGACGGCGACAAGCCGGGCATTATATTTCTCGCCTCCCCGGCAGCAGGCGACGCGTACCTCGAGGAATTCTCACTGGGCAATGCGGAGGACGTGACGGAGGTGCTGTCGACGACCTACAAATTCGGCAGCGACCCGGCACTCGATCAGTTCGTTCCGGGGACGCTCGCACAGCTTCTCTGCGCCGGCGATTGTGTGGTCACGAAGAATTTCTCGCTGCTGGAGCCAGGGATCTTCGCGCGCAAGTACTACGCGCCGGGCATCGGCTTCTTCCTGGAGGTAAACCCGGACACGGGAGAAGTCCTCCAACTCGTCAACTGCAATTTTGACCCAAGGTGTGCTACCTTGCCTGCACCATAGGCAATACGCGCGCTGCCGAGAGTGCGGCCGGGAGCAGCCGCCCCCCGCACGGCAAGATCTCGCCGCGTGGGGAGGTCGGCGGCCACCGTAGGAGCCTGAACGATGCGCGATTTGATTGATTCCCGCACCCGAATCTGGGCGCTGGCCGCCGTGATCGGAGGCATCGGGCTCCTGCTCGGCATCGAGCTCATCGAAGAACCCGACGCGACGCCGCTGGACCTTCTGCTGGAGCTTCTCGACATCACCCCGATCGTGCTGACGAGCGTCGGCGTCGTGCTCTTGTTCCGGGTGCAACAGCATCAGCGCGACGAGCACCTGCAAGTCATCCGCGACCTCGAGATCGCCCGGGTTCAGGGACAGCGCTGGCGCTCCGAGTCCCGAGCGTTGCTCGATGGCCTCGGCAAAGCGATCGATGCGCAATTCTGCCGTTGGAACTTGACCGAAGCGGAGCGCGAAGTAGCGTTGCTCCTCCTCAAGGGGCTTACGAACAAGGAGATCGCCCAGGTCCGCGCCGTCAGCGAGCGCACTGTCCGGGAGCAGGCGCGATCTGTTTACTCGAAGGCTGGGCTAACGGGCCGTGCGGCTTTGTCGGCGTTCTTCCTGGAGGACCTGCTCGCGCCCATCGAAGGTCTGGACTAGCTCGAACAGACCACACGCAGGATGCTTGAATAGATACCCGCGCATGGAAGGACACCGCCGCGCGCCCGAGCGGCGGGCCACGGAAGAACGGGCGTGAGCCGGCACGGCGCACCCCGCGGCGCCTGTCTGTGGATCCTGGTGAATCCTGAAGTTCCGCCTTACCACGTGTATTCGAAACCCACCTTGGCGGTGATCAATTCGTCAGTGTCAACCTCAACAGATAGGAAGGGGTTCACGTGTTTATTGATTTCGATGTCGTATTCCACGCCCGCCAGGACGGCGGAGGAGCCATCCTCGTCGTCGGTCGGGGAGGTGTTTCCGAAGACTTCCGCAAAGAAACTTAAGTTCTCGGTTACGCCATAATCGAGGGAGAAGGTATAGATGAATTGGTCCTTCAAGTCCTCTCCTGCAGGGGAGCCAAACGTTTCGTACTCGAGTTCCAAGTTCAAATCCAATTCGCCGAATTCCTTTCCGGAGATAACGGCAGCGGAATAGTCGGCCTTGCCGGTGCCGATCTTTCGGTTGTCGGCGGTGGGAATTTTAACTTTCCCCGCCAGCACGATCG
>JBOIDM010000140.1:0-2103 GCA_050740575.1 Gammaproteobacteria bacterium | reverse complement strand
CGCTTGGACATGCCGGCGCCGCCCGGTTCGCGTTACACCCGTTTCTGGATCATGGCACGAGATCGAAGTCAAAACGCCGGCCATCGAGGTCCACGCGTACGACGCGCACCGATACCTCCGTCGCGATCCGGTAACTGCGTTTACCGTGCTCGCCCCGAAGCTCATGGCGCACCGGATCATGATGGTAGTAATCGTTCTTCAAGGAGGTAACGTGCACCAAGCCTTCAACAAAGATGTCCTTGATCTCCACGAAGAAGCCGAAACCCGTCACCGCCGTGATGATGCCCGGGTAGACTTCGCCAATCTTATCTTGCATGAACTCGCACTTGAGCCACGCCACCGCATCGCGCGTCGCCTCGTCGGCACGCCGTTCGGTTAGGCTGCAATGGTCTCCGAGGCTTCCCAACTGGTCTGGCCCGTAACGGAAATCGGCGACCGGTTTTTTCGCCAGCAGGTGGTGAATGGCGCGGTGGACCAGGAGGTCCGGATAGCGCCGGATGGGGGAGGTAAAATGCGTGTAGGCACCGTGGGCGAGGCCGAAATGACCGGCATTGACCGGGCTATAAACCGCCAGCCGCAAGCTCCTCAGCATCACCGTTTGAATCAAATGGGCATCGGGCCGGCCCACCGTTTCCGCGAGGAGCGCCGCGTAATCGCGCGGCTCGGGCTGCGCCCCGCCGCCGAGGCTGAGCCCAAGCTCGCCGAGGAAGGTGCGCAGATCATCGAGCTTTTCCCGTGCCGGCGGTTCGTGGATGCGGTACAGGCACGGCAGCCCGCGCTCGGTAAGGAACTCGGCCGCGGCAACGTTGGCGGCGATCATGCACTCTTCGATGAGGCGGTGCGCATCGTTGCGAACGGTGGGGACGATGCGCTCGATTTTTCGCGCGGCGTCGAAAACGATTTTGGTTTCCGTGGACTCGAAATCAATGGCCCCGCGAGCGTCGCGCCGGTGGCGGAACTGACGGTAAAGGGCGTAAAGCTCATCGAGATGCGGTGTCAATGTGCGATAGCGATTTCGCAATGCGCGTTGACGCTCGGCCACGACGGCGTTGACTTCGTGATAGGTCAAACGCGCCGCGGAGCGCATGACCGCTTTGTGAAACTGATAGGACCGAACGCTCCCGCGCGCCCCGACGTCGATCTCGCATACCAGGCACAGGCGGTCGACCTCCGGATTAAGGGAACAGAGACCGTTCGACAGGGCCTCGGGCAACATCGGGATCACCCGGTCCGGAAAATAAACCGACGTGCCCCGAAGATGAGCCTCGATATCGAGCGCGGAGCCTGGTGCGACGTAGTGCGCCACATCCGCGATCGCGACCAGTAGGCGCCAGCCGTGTGCCGTACGCTCGCAATAGACGGCATCATCGAAATCGCGCGCGTCCTCGCCATCGATCGTGACCAGGGGCAGCGATCGCAAGTCCATCCGGCCGGCCCGGTCCCGCGCGCGCACCGTCTTGCCGAGGCCGGCCGTCTCGGCGAGCACTGTCTCGGGCCAGGTATGCGGCAGATCGTAGGCGCGGATGGCGATGTCGATCTCCATCCCGGGCGCCATGTGATTGCCCAGGATCTCGCTCACCCGGCCGATCGGCTGCCCCCGCCAGTCGGGTTGCCGCACGATGTCGACCATGACGATCTGACCGTGCTGGGCGCCCGCCGCGGCATCGCCGGGGATCAAGATATCCTGGTGAAAGCGTTTATTGTCCGGGGCGACGAAAGCCACGCCACCCTCGCTGACGAAGCGGCCGACGAGGCGCTGGTTGGCGCGTTCCAAAATCTCGACCAGCGCACCCTCCGTGCGGCCGCGGCGGTCCTTGCCGACCACCCGCACCACCGCGCGATCGCCATGGAGGAGGCTGCGCATTTGCCGGCCGGAGAGGAACACGTCCTCGCCGCCATCGTCGCGCACCAGGAAGCCGTAGCCGTCGGGATGCGCCGTCACCCTTCCGGGCAAGAGATCCATCTTGGCCACCGGACCGTAGGCTTCCCGGCGATTGAGAATCACTTGCCCCTCGCGTTCCATGGCCTTGAGCCGCCGCGTCAGGGCTTGCAAGCCCTCCGGGGTGACGACCTCGAGATCGCGCGCGATATGCTTATGCGTCC
>JBOIDM010000139.1:0-3166 GCA_050740575.1 Gammaproteobacteria bacterium | reverse complement strand
TGGTGCTTCCCGAGTTGAACGGAAAACTGGACGGTTACGCCGTGCGCGTCCCCACGCTCAACGTATCGTTGGTGGACCTGAGCTTCGTCGCCGCGCGCGAGACCAGCAAGGAGGAGATCAATGCGGTATTGAGAGAAGCTTCCCAAGGCGATCTCAAGGGACTGCTGGAGTATAACGACAAGCCGCTGGTCTCGATCGATTTCAATCACAACCCCGCCTCGTCCATTTACGACGCCACCCAGACCCGCATCATCGAAGGCACCTTGGTCAAAGTCTTGTCCTGGTACGATAACGAATGGGGCTTTTCCAACCGCATGTTGGACGCCACGATCGCCTTGATGAACGCCAAGTAAGGATCGATTCCGTCCATGATGTCGATGTCCGATTTGAACCTTGCCGGGAAACGGGTGTTGATCCGGGAAGACTTCAACGTACCGTATCAAGCGGGCCGGATCCTCGATGACACGCGCTTACGGGCCGCGTGCCCCACCATCACCAAGGCTTTGTCGGCGGGTGCCCGGGTGATGCTCCTCTCGCATCTCGGCCGTCCGCAAGAAGGCCGGTACGATGCGGCGCTGAGCTTGGCACCGGTGGCTATCCGCTTATCCGAGTTGCTGCATCGAGACATCGCGCTGGTCAAAGATTGGGTCAACGGGATCAGCGTCGAGCCCGGCCAAGCGGCTCTATGCGAAAACGTCCGCTTCGAGATCGGCGAGAAAACTGACGACGACGCCTTCGCCAGAAAGATCGCGGCCCTCTGTGATGTGTACGTGAATGATGCCTTCGCCACCGCCCATCGCGCCGAGGCTTCGACCCACGGGATCGCCAAGTACGCGCCTCAGGTCTGCGCCGGGCCGCTGCTCGAGGCCGAGATCAAGGCCTTGAGCCACGCATTGAAACAACCGGCACGCCCCCTGGTGGCGATAGTGGGCGGATCGAAGATTTCAACTAAGCTCTCGCTACTGGACTCGCTGGTCGAGACCGTGGATCAGCTCATTGTCGGCGGCGGGATCCTCAATACTTGCCTGCGCGCCGCGGGCCATCCCATCGGTCAATCCCTCGTGGAAGAACCCTTGATCGAGGTGGCCTCGCGGCTTCTCGCGCGGGCAGCCGCGCGCGGCGCGGCCATCCCCTTGGCCGAGGATGTCGTATGCGCTACCGAGCTTTCCGTAACCGCAGCCGCCACGGTAAAAAACATATCCGACGTCGCTGCGGGCGATCTCATCTTGGATGTCGGTCCCCGCACCGCGGCCCGCTACAGCGCGTTACTTGGACAAGCTCAGACGATCGTCTGGAATGGCCCGCTCGGAGTGTTTGAATTCGAGCAATTCGGCCAGGGGACGCGGGCGATAGCGATGACGATAGCCGCAAGCCCAGCATACTCCCTCGCCGGAGGCGGCGAGACGCTTGCGGCCATCGCAAAGTACGGGATCGGTGAGCGGCTATCGTACGTATCCACGGGCGGGGGGGCGTTCCTGGAGTTTCTCGAGGGAAAAACCCTACCGGCTATCGCCATCCTACAAGAGCGCGCCCGCGCCCATCCCGATTACGTCCATCCGAGCGAGGGTTATTAATGCCACATCCCGGGCAGCGGCAAAGTCAATTTAGATTTCGCCACCACGGGATGCAACCCCGTGGGGCGACCGGAGAGCTGCGCCTCTCCCCTTTGGAAACCCCATCGCTAAGGTCCCCGCGGCAAGACCGCAGGGAATGGATTGCTCAGGCATTCATCGATACGGGGAATTAGGCTCGCAACACCCTTCATGCGCAGAACGAAAATCGTTGCCACCCTCGGCCCGGCTACCGACGATCCCAAGGTGCTCGATGGTCTCATCGCGGCCGGAGTGGACGTCATCCGGCTGAACTACTCCTACGGCTCCCACGAAAGCCATAAACGCCGGATCGACCAACTGCGGGCCTGCTCCGAGGCGCGCGGCACGCAGGTCGGCGCCATCGCGGATCTGCAAGGCCCGAAGATCCGCATCCAGCGATTCCGCGGCGGCGGCGTGGAACTACGGGAAGGGGCTTCTTTCACGCTCGATACCGCCATCCCGCCCGCGGACGGAGACGAACACCGCGTCGGAGTCACCTACGTGGACCTCCCGAACGATGTCCAGCGCGGCGATACCTTGTACATTGACGACGGCCGTATCGTGCTTGAAGTCAAGCGTGTCATGGGGACCGCGGTGGAATGCGTGGTGCGAGTGGGCGGATCGCTGTCCGACAGCAAGGGTTTGAACCGGGCCGGCGGGGGGCTCTCGGCGGGCGCGCTGACTTCCAAGGACCGCGCGGACATCCGTCACGCCGTAGACATCGGGGCCGACTACATCGCCGTATCCTTTCCGCGCAATGCCGCCGACATCGAGGAAGCCCGCCGTTTGATTGCCGAAAGCGACGGAAATTGCGGCGTCATCGCCAAGATCGAGCGCGCCGAAGCCTTGCAATGTATCGATGAGATCCTGCGGGCCTCGGACGGGATCATGATCGCGCGCGGCGATCTCGGCGTCGAGATCGGGGATGCGGCCCTGCCCCCGGTCCAGAAACGCCTGATCCAGCAAGCCCGTAACGAGAACCGCCTGGTCATCACGGCCACGCAGATGATGGAGTCGATGATCGAAAACCAGATCCCGACACGGGCCGAAGTCTTCGACGTCGCCAATGCCGTGTTGGACGGGACGGACGCCGTCATGCTTTCCGCCGAAACCAGCGTGGGCAAGTACCCGCGCAAAGCCGTCGAGGCGATGGATCGGATCTGCTTGGAGACGGAAACCCAGTGGGGACTCCGGGGAGCCGACTACCGCATCGATGCGGTATTCGACCGCATCGATGAAGCGATCGCCATGTCCACGGTTTACGCAGCCAACCACATCGGCGCCAAAGCCATTCTCGCGCTCACCGAGACCGGCGCCACCGGCATCTGGATGTCGCGCGTGCTCACCGGGATCCCGATCTTCGCCTTCACCCGCCGTCCCGAGACGCTCAGGCGGGTGACGCTTTACCGGGGCGTCTACCCGATCCATTTCGACGTCACGCACACCGATTTCCTGCGAGTCAACCGTGAAATGATCGATATCCTGCTCGAGCGCGGCGCGATCCACGAAGAAGATATCGTAGTCATTACCAAAGGCGATTTGCGCGGTAAACAAGGTGGAACCAACGGCATGAA
>JBOIDM010000138.1:0-9635 GCA_050740575.1 Gammaproteobacteria bacterium | reverse complement strand
CGTGATCATGTCCCAGAGGCGGATCGTACCGTCGCGGCTTCCGGAGGCGAGCAGCTTACCATCGGGGCTCGAGGCCAGGCTATCGACCGCATCTTGATGGGTCCCCAGTCTTTTTCGCGCCAGCTTACCGCTCCCGAGCTTCCACAGGACGACGCTCTTATCGTCCCCGCCCGACGCCAGCGCTTTTCCGCCGGCACCGTAAGTCACGACCGTGCCGCGATCTCCGTGGAGGGCTTCACTTTTGAGATCGCCGCTGGCCACATCCCAAAACAGGATCGCATCGTTCGAATTTGCCGAGACCAGCGTGTCGCCATCCGGACTGAACGCGACGCTTGAAACCGCGCCTCGATGGCCGTTCAGCGGCGGGCGTGCGGCTTTCCCGGCCGCGACATCCCAAAGGACAATCGTCTCATCCGCGCTCGCCGTGGCCAATGTTTTGCCGTTCGGATGGAATGCGAGCGACGCCACAGGCCCTCGGTGCCCGGCCAGTACGCGGCCGAGCGGCGTGCGGGACGCTAAATCCCAAAGAATGATTGCCGCGTCCTTGCCTGCCGATGCGAGCGTCCGCCCGTCGGGCAAGAAGACAGCGTTGGAGACCCCGCCGCCATGTCCCCTGATGGGGGCGCCCAGCCGGGCTTGGCGTTTCACATCCCAAAGCATGATGGTATCGTCATCGCTGCATGAGACGAGCGTGGCGCCGTCCGGATCGAATGCAATGCTCCATACCCGCTGCTCATGTCCTTCGAGCGCTTTGCCGACGGGACGGCAGGTGCCGGGATCCCAGAGCAAGATCCTCTTATCGTCGCTCGCCGAGGCCAGCAGTTTTCCGTCGGGACTGAATATGATTTCATTCACCGGCCCGGAATGCCCCACGCACAGAGGCGCGCGCGCCTTCCAATTCATGGTGTCCCATAGCACGATGATTTTGTCTTTGCCCGCCGAGGCGAGGAGCCGGCCGTCCGGGCTGAATGCGACATTGTAGACAGGCCCGACAGGGCTCCTCAGCGCATCACCGACAGGCCTCCGCATCGCTACATCCCACAAACGAACGGTGCCATCTTCGCTCGCCGAAGCCAGCACCTTTCCGTCCGGACGGAAGGCTAGCCCATAGACCTGATCCGTATGTGCTCTCAGCGGGCCGCCGAGCGGCCCGCGCGCGGCAACATCCCACAACCGAATCGTGCTGTCCGCGCTCGCCGATGCCAAGGTCTTCCCGTCGGGACTGAGCGCGAGATACCACACCTTGGCGCCGTGTCCGACGAGCGGTTTTCCGATCGCGCGACGGGTTCCGGTGTCCCAAAACCGGATGCTCTTGTCATCGCCCGCCGAGATGAGCCGCTTTCCGTCGGGAGTGGCCACCACCTGGTTGACGGACCCGTTATGGCCGGACAGAAAGCTTGCCCGGTGTGACAGGCGTTGTAAGGCGGTGAGCAAACTGTGCTGCGCTTCGGGCATTCTCTTGGTGTGTAACGACTGCAGCGCAAGCAGTAATGACCGATCGGGACGTTGTCCGGCCGTCGCGATCGACTGGGCCGCGAGTTGGCGTGCCAGTGCGATCTCACTTTGCCGCAAGGCGATGTCTCTTTGGTCTACCGCGATTAAGGCGGCGCCTATGGAGATTACCGTCAACACGGCCAGCCCGATCCCCGCGGACCAGGCCCAGCGCTTGGCGCGCCGATGCTGGACGATATCTTCGCCCACTAAGTCTTCCTTGGGCCGGCGATGGAGCGGCGCCGCGATATCCGCAACGGCATCGAGAAACCGAGGTTGCCGGGTCGATAGCCTTTCCTCGGTCTTTGCCCAGCGCAAATCGACATACAGCGGCTCTTCGGAAAATCGCCCCGCCAGCACCTTCGGTAAGGCGGTCGTTGCGGCCCAGTCAAAATCGTTGCAACTGGGATCCCAGACGATGTCGCCTTCGGTGAGCAGTGCGAGGAGGCTGCTCGTCGCCTTATTCTCGAGCCACCAGCCGATCTCTTTTTGGACCCAGTGGGAGTTCGCGGCTTCCGGCGATGCCAAGAGCAGCAGCCATTCGGATTGGCTCAGCGCGTTCTCGATCGCGGACCACAGGCCCGGATCCGCCGTGAGACTGGTCTTGTCGCGGAACACGTGCAACTGCCGCAACCGATACCAGGGTTTCGCAAACCGATGCAGCGCCGACTGCAAGGCCGGCGCCAATTTACCGTCCGCCGCATGGCTATATGAGATGAACGCGTTGTACGCCATATGCTGAGTTCCGTTTAAAGTCCCCCGCAGCGCCGGATCCGATCGATGACGCTCTCAGGGACTTCGGTAAGCATAGTTCGGCTTCAAACCTCGCACCGTAAAGCTTACCGTATCGTACGCGCGGCCGCCGGGTGCCTGTAGTGTCAAGGTGTGTTTGCCGGGGGCGGGTTGCCATTTTAGCGCGCCGCCCCCACGTCCGATCGTTTTCCCGTCGAGCACCAAGCTGGCATCGCCGAGCGTGCTGGTCGAGAATAAAACCAGTTGCTTATCCAGCGGGATGTCGGGATCGAGCGCGATGGTGACGCCATCCGGCGGGGACAGGATGCTTGGCCGAAGCGCACCGGGGTTCGCGAGCCGCACGAGCCGGGTTTCGGTCCCGGGAATAAACCATTCCTGGCGTCGCGGCTCCACGGCGGGTACAAAGGAAACCGTGCGCGCGATGAGATGCGATGGCCTTCTGGGTTCCGAGCCTGGGGATCCGGCCTGTAGTGCGTTCATGATCGCGAGCCAGACAGGGGCGGCCCCGGTGACGCCGGAGACGCGGTGCATGGCATCGCCTTCGAAATTCCCGACCCAGACCCCGACGGTGTACTCGCTGCTGAAACCGATGCACCAGTTGTCGCGCATGTCCTTGCTGGTGCCGGTCTTGACCGCGCTCCAAAAGCGCGTGACCAGCGGGTTATCGAGACCGAAGGTGAGGGCTCGGCCCGCGCGATCGCTCAAGATGTCGGCGACGATGTAGGCCGCGTCCTCGCTCATCGCGCGTGCTGGCGGATCTACCGTTCCCTGGTTTCGCCAGATCTTCAAGGGGCTGACTATCCCGCCATTGGCGAGGGTGCGATAGGCGTTGACCTGCTCGAACAGGCTGATCTCGGCCGAGCCCAGCGCCAAGGAGTAGCCGTAGTAGTCGCCGTCGCGCGTGATGCCGCGATAGCCCAAGGATTGCAGCCGATCGCGGAAGGCATCGACGCCGGTCACGACCAGCGTCCTGACCGCCGGGACGTTGAGCGATCCGGAAAGCGCGGTGCGTACGCTGACCCAGCCCTTGAAGTCGCGGTCATAGTTCTGCGGAATGTAGAGTCCGGACGCCGTTCCCAGATTGATGGGCGAGTCATCGAGTAAGGAGGCCGCCGTCAGATATCCTTGTTCGATGGCGAGCGCGTATAGAAAGGGCTTCAGAGTCGAACCGGCTTGGCGGGGCGCCCGCACGCCATCGACGTGGATGGCATTCGAGTACGGACCCGCGGCGCCCACATAGGCAAGCACCTCGCCGCTCTGGTTATCCACGATCAACGCCGCACCGTCACGGACGTTATTGGAGCGCAGCCCGGCGAGCTGTTGCGCTAGCGCTTCCAGCGCCAGGCGTTGCAGGCGCCGATCGAGGGTCGTTTGCAGGCGTTCTCCGGGATCCCGCAAGCGCGCGTGGGCGAGGTGCGGCGCGAGGGTCGCAGGTAAGCGAGAAGGGCGCTGACTGTCGGACAAGCCCTCCGCCAGACGCATGAGCTCCCGGCACCGCGGTGTGTTGTCATCGACACCGGCAATCGCGCAGGCGCGCTTGCCGAGCCGCGCGCCGCGGCGGTTGGGCGAGGGGAGCAGGGCCGCGAGTACCGTCGATTCCGCCGCAGATAGTCCCGAGGGCCGCTTCCCGAAAAGCTCCCGCGCCGCGGCACCGATCCCCTGCAGCTCACCGTAAAAACTCGTGAGATTGAGATAGGCTTCCAGGATCTGATCTTTCGTCCAATGCTCTTCGAGGCGCAGCGCCGCGCGCACTTGCATGAGCTTTTGGGCGATACTTCGGCGATTACTTTCCGGCGTGAGTTCGGGATCCAGCATCGCCGCTATCTGCATGGACAGGGTGCTCGCCCCGCGCGCCTTTGCTCCGCTGAGATAGCCGGCCAGCGCGCTTGCTAGGGCCCACCAATCCACACCCGCATGCTGGTGGAAACGCCGATCCTCGGCCTGGATCACCATGCCAGTGAGCGCCGGTGATATCTCGTCGATCGCCACCCAATCGAGCCGCCGTTTTGTGAAGTCTACCCGGAGCTCGTGCAGGACCTCGCCCTTGCGATCGAGGAGATAGGCCTCCGAGGGGCGCCACGCCGATCTCACCTCCTCGAAGCCGGGAACATCGGCGAGCGCCGCTACACTCACGAGTAACAGTGTGCTAACAAGGACGTGTCTCATTGCTCCTCCTTCACCTCGACCGGAAGGTTCGGAAGCTCGCCCAGCATCTCCGGCGCATACAGCGCTTCCACCCGCGTCGCCGGCAGCTCGAACACGCCCGCGTTGTTATAGCGCACGCTGTACTCGACCTTGAAGGTCCCTTTCGGGACATAGTCGTAGTAGGCGCGGAAAGCCTCCTGACGCCGCTCCTCGAACGCCGGCCAGGTCCAGCCCTCTCGCGCTTCGCCGCTCGTCAGGATCTGGGAGTCCCGCCCGAGACCGGTCCCGAGGATCGAGGCGCCGGACGGGATCGGATCATCCACCACCACCCAGGTCATATCCGACTGGGCCTCGATGTCGATCGACACCCGCGCCACGTCCCCGCGCGACCACACACCGGGTATTTTCTGTTCCACGGCGGTGACGCCGCGCTTGATCGTATACCCCGTCGAGAGCGGTTCCTTGAGCGGGAGGGCCGCGCGGCTCTCGATGATTGCCCAGGGTTTCCCACCACCCTGATGCTCGATGGCGAGCGCCGTCGGCCCGTCGCCCCAGCCGAAGTCTAGTTCGCCCGCGCGAAGGTCCTCGGCCCAGGCGATGGATTTCGTCTCCCGGCCAAAGCGCGCGCTGGTCGCGCCGCTGACGGGCACGGCCTCGAACGCGGCGCTGAACTTCTCCATCGCCAACACCCCCCAGGCGTTTGCGACGGTGGTGTTCCAGTGGCCTTCGTCGAGTCTGCCGAGCGCGCCGCGCGCCATACGCGGTATGTCCTCCTTCCACGACGGCGCGGCTAGCACCGTCAATAAGGCGCGCCCGGCGTTGACATCGCCGGAGATCATGAGCCACCAAAGAGCATCGGTGCGCTCCGTCGAGAAGCCCATCGTGCTGCCTTGGAAGTTGAGCCGCGCGCGCAGAATATTGCCGGCTTCGGTCACACGCTGGGCTTGGTCCGGTATAGCAGACAAGCGTTTAAGGATATTCATCCAGTCGATGAGGGCCGAGGTCGGCCAGAGGTTCGGATCGATGCTGACGCTGCCGAGCATCTCGGCGCTCGCCTCCCCATAGCGCGAGAGCGCTTCGATGGCCGCAAGCTTGCGGATCGCGAGATCGGCCGTGGGCAGCGCGGAGTCCCGGATCACCCGCCCTTCACTGAAGCCCTTGAGCCCCGCCGTGGCGCGCGCGAGCGCGTTATCCGGGATCGGCCAATCGGCCTCCTGCGCGATGGCGAGCACGTAGGCCGTGAGGGCATCGCTGCCATCGAGACTGTCGCTGGCGAAATACTTCAGCAAGCCAGCCTCGTCTTGGTAACTCGGCAGATCGTTCATGAGCGCATCCCAGAGCTTGCGATCCCGCAGCGCGATGGCTTTGGAGACGCGCTGTTCGAGACAGGTATAGGGGTAGAGTTGCATGTACTCGCGCACACCGCTCAAGCCGTCCCCGATCCGGGCCCGCAAGGCGATGCGGATCCCGCCGCGGCCGGGGAGGGCGTCTTTCGGGCGCTCGCTCCGCATGCTTAAGGGCGCTTCGATTTGCGCGAGCGTCGCTTGGTAGACGCGCACCGGATGGACCGGGATCACCTTTTGCGCTACGCGAACGCGGTCGCTCGCGGTACCCTCGCGCTCCTGTACGCCCACCTCCCAAACGAGACCCTCGGCGCCGACGGGCACGTCGATCTCCCAGCGGAGCTCGCGGGCCTGTCCGGGTGCTAGATCCAGCGACTGCTCCGGAAGATCGACCACTGCATCGGGATCAAGTGAGACCCGCGCCGAGGCTGCGAGCGCGATCGGCCGTTCCGAGGCGTTGCGCAGCGTGAACATCCCTTGGAAGCGATCGCCTTCGCGCACGATCGCGGGCAGGCCCGAATGCAGCATCAGATCCTGGGTGGTTCGGACGCTGGTTTGTCCGCTGCCGAAAAGGCCCTCCGCGGCGCCGGCGACGGCCACGATCCGGAACGAGGTCAATGAGTCGTTGAGCGGCACCTCGATCTCGGCCTCGCCCCGGTCATCGAGCGCTATGCGGCCTTTCCAAAGGAGCAAGGTATCGAAAAGCTCGCGCGCCGACTGCTGCCCTCCGCCGCCGCCCGGAGGCACGGCCTTGCGGCCGTAATGGCGCTTGCCGACGACCTGCATCTGGGCGGTCGCGGTGTAGACCTCGATGCCGCGGGTGCCCATCATGCGCTCGAGCAGATCCCAGGTGGTGTTCGGAGCCAGCTCCAGCAAGCCCTCATCGACCGCGGCCAGCGCCACCTCCCCGCCCGCCGGCAAGGGCCGATCATTCGCGCGTCTAACCCCAATCCGCACCTTGGCGCGCTCGCGGACCTTGTATATCTCGGCATCCGGTTTCAGCGTGACCGCGAGCCGATGCGGCGCCCAGCCCACGCGGATGGATGCGATCCCCAAGCGGTAAGCAGGCTTGCCGAGATCGACGAGCGCCGTGACTGTATCACCCTCGGCCGTCGAGGACAGACCAAGCCGGCGGGCGAGATCGGCCAGAAATCCTGTGCCGGCCCGGCCGCGGATCGCCAGCACCGAGATATACGCGTTCGGCGCGTAGTGGTCCTTGATAGGCACTTCCACCACCGGCTCTTTTCCGGAGAGGGTGGTGATGAAGCTATCGATGACGCCCTCGCGCTCCACGCTCACGAGCGCCGTGGCCTCACGGAACGGCATCCGCACCTGCAGGCGTGCGGTTTCGCCCGACTCGTAGTCCTTGCGTTCGGGCAGGAGATCCATGCGATCGCCCGCGCCGCCCCCGAACCACCAATCCTCCTTCCCGCCGATCCAGACCTCACGCACGGCCAGCGCCTTGTTATCGAGGTCGTCTCGGGTCGTCGCGCGCAGCACCACCTGCCCCGAAACCTCCGGGATTATTTCGCAGCTCAGCAAGCCGTGCTCATCGGTTTCGCCTTCGCAACCGCCGGCGATGCGCCGGGTTTCGGTCTTATTCTCGTAGGCATAGAAGCCGCCGACGAGACGGCGGCGATGCGAGTAGGTGGTCTTCGAGAACAAGTCCACCGCGACTTGCCGATCCGCCACCGGTTTTCCCGCCAGATCCAAGACCACCGTCTGGAATCCCAACGTGCCTTTGACCACCACCCAGCGCTCAGTGCGGATCCCGAGGTGCAGCTTGGCCGGCCAGAGCGGTATGCGGTTCGACACCGACAGCCGCTCGCCGTTCGGGTCTTGGTATTCGAGCTCGGCGACGATGTCCCGCGGGCCGTCGATCGCGGGCAGGTTGGCAATCGTGGCGCGCGCGGCGCCGGCCTTATCGAGCGTGAGCGGTAAGACCTGCGCGGGCGCCGCGGTGCCGGACCCTCCGCTGCCGGGGCCGAAGTAATCATCATAGTCGCGCTGGTTGTCTTCGATGCCTTCCTTCACGTCCGCTCCGCCGAACGCGAACTCGGAGTAATCGGGAAAGCGAACCGATTTAGCCACGACTTGCGAGCGCAGCTTGACCGGTGCCTGCGAGGCACCGCCCCCGCTCAAATACCCGACGAATAGATCGACCCGTGCCTCCTTCGCGTTCACCAGGGGCCCCGCGGGCGCTTGGATCACCGCGCGCATCGTCGGCACCCGAAACTGCTCGACGCGCAAGGAGCTGGAATTCAGCCACTTGTCGGACGCTTTCCGATGGAGGCTGATCTGGTAGGCGCCGAGCTTCGCGTCCTTGGGGACTTCCCAAGTGTTCTCGGCGATCCCTAGTGCATCGAAGGACACCGGCAGCTCGTACTCCTGGCCGCTGCCTTCGTGCCTGAGCTTCAGCTTGTCGGGCGGATCGGCTGCGGGAATGGAGAAACCGCCGCTCGTTCGTTGCCGCAAGTAATGCTTCATCGACACGGTCTCCCCGGCCCGGTACAAGCCCCGGTCGAGGATGGCATGGGCGACGAAGCTGCCCTCTTCCCAGCCGACCGGCAGCTCGAACTCATAGGGACGGATCCCGCGATTCCAGCCCGATACCGTGAAGCTCATGTCCTCGGCGGTGCGGGCGCTCACGAACAAGGGCGCCGGGTTCCACGGGCCGCAGTCCGTCTCGGCGTGCGGCTTGGGCAGGACCCCGCCTTCAATCATCGCGATCCCATCCGGGCCGGTGCTTCCCTGCCAGATCGGTTCGCCAGTGCAATAGTCGCCGATTCTGACCGCCGCCCCCGGGACCGGCTGCGCCCCGTCCAAGGTCGTGACCCATACCAGCGAAGCCTCGCGCCCCCACTTGAAATGCACGGCGAGGTTGGTGACGAGCGCCGCCGTCGCGACGTAGCGCGGTTCGTTGCGGCCGAGGAGCGCCGCGCCGAGCTTCGGGCTCATGAGCTCGATGATATAGAATCCGGGCTCGCGGAGCGGGATCCCCACGACCTCGAATTCCCGCGCGCCGCCCGGTTTGGGCAGCGTAAATCGAGTGGTTTCAAGCTTGGGACCGAATACCGATTCCGCGCCGGTCATCTCGATCCAGACGCGCTTGCCGTCCTTAATCTCCGACTTCCCGCGCCGCTCCATGGTCTGCTTGACGCGCCGGATCCAGTGGCCGATCGCGCGGTCGTCCTGATCGATGCGTTGCACGCGCCCGGCGATCGGAGCGGCCGGATCCCTCCCGGGCATGGCCTTGCGGGCCGCGATCTCCGCTTCGAGATTGCGCAAGGTCACCGGCAAGATACCGCCTTCTCTTGCCTCCAGAATCCCGAACTCCCCTGAGAATTTCGCCAGCGGCGGATATTCGTCGGTCGCGACCTCAAGAGGAAAGCGCGCGGCGTTAGCCAGCGGCCGTCCGGCGTCGTCTTTGACCTCCGGCGGCAGCAGCACCTGGAACTTCATCCGTTCCGGGAAGGGTCCCTCGAAGCTGACGGCATCGATCATGGGGCTCGCGGCCGCATCGATGGCCTTGGGCAGATGAACTTCCCCGTCTTCCCGCCGCAAGCGCAGTTGCGATGCGAGCCCGGCAGGAATCGGGGCGCTGAAGCGCACATGCATGGCGTGCAAGGGGAGGCAGCCGGAGTCGGCATTGACGCGATCGCATTCGAAGCGGGCGGTGAACCGCGGCCGGGTCTTGAAGGCAAGGGTCTGATCTTGCGCCGTCGCCACCTCGGTCAGCGAGCGAATACCGCTACCCCAGACGAGCTGCATCTCGGTTTCCGGCGGCAAGGTGCGCCGGCAGCGCAGCACGACAAGCTGTGATTCGGCGCGGTCTATGGCTTCGTCCTTGACCGCAACGGTGGTCTCGCCGCCGATCTTCCACAGCAGCCGAAAGTATTGATA
>JBOIDM010000137.1:0-18027 GCA_050740575.1 Gammaproteobacteria bacterium | reverse complement strand
GCCTCACGACTGTGCCACACACGTATGATGACCGGGTCGCCTTGCACGTTGAGTCGATAGCGCAGTACATACGCCCCGGCGCCAAAAGCCGCGAATATCTCGCGACGTCCGGTGTCATCGTCCATCGGTTTACCCGCTTCGGGGTGCTGTTCGAGAATATTAGCCGCGGCTTGGATGCAGCCGATGGCGTTCCGTGCGGCTTGTAAGTGCTTCTCAGCGAGAAAATCGTAGAGTCGGCCCACGTCCTCTAGGGCTTCCGGTAACCAAGCTACCGTGGGCATGGCTTGCGCACGCCCTTCGCGAGCGCGTCAAACCATTCCAACGCCGCCGTATGGCTAATAGACTCTCCGGTCAAAAAGTAGCGCCCCCACCGCTCCAGGTCCTCGCGTCGCTCGCGTTGCGCCCGCTCTTCCTTGTCCAAGTATTCTATAATGGCGGTTTTGATGAGCCAGTGCGTGGCGCGATCCTTATCTTCAGCAAGGGCTTTCAGGCGTTCGCGTGTTTCTTCGTCGAGCTTGATTCCAAGTGTGGTAGTCGCCATAAACTAATGGTGGGTTGCAATAGTTGCAACCACGATAGCATAGCGGCTTAGAGTTGGAAATGGTGCAGGCGCCAAATCGATCCCCCGTTTCAGCCCCGGGGACACCACCTCTAAAGGCCTTTCTCAGGTGTTACCGACCCTTTCGCTGTGCCTCCAAGCCATCCCAAAAGGCCGCGACACCGTCCAGCATTTCATTTCCGTAGCGAATGAAGGCATCTTCGTCCAAGGTCCGATGAAAATATAGCTCCTCGAGCTCTTCCTGCGTATGGCGGGCATGCTGCGACTCCAAGCGATCGTGCCAGGTAAAAAACGCCAGTGGCAGATCGGCTCCGCTACGTGTATTGAACTTCTCGAAGCCTTCGATGAGCTCTTTCCAAAAGCCGGCCGCCGCCCAGTTTTCCACGGCGAAACTGGCCGCTTGCGAGATCTGGTAGTCTTCGTTACCGTAGAGCCGCGCCAGCTCGTCGCAGAAAAACAAAGTCGCGGATGTGCCGTGCCGGCGCTTGCCGACATCGTTAAATCCCAGACCCAGCTTAGCGGCGATGCGCAACAGCCATTCGAAATGCGCGGCGCGGAAACGGAAGGTGCCGCCTTCGACGGTGCCCTCGGTCGAGACGAGCTGCGGATCGGTGCGCTCGTCCTGCCGCCCGGCCGACCCACTGCCGGGGTTGAAGACCACGCCTATCTCATTGGCGAGGATTTCTTTCGATGCCCGCATGCCTTCGAGGGTGTCGGCGTTAATCGTTTTATAGAGTTGCGCGATCAGGAAGAGGTTGGAAAAAACGGAGAATTGAACGATGAACGCCTGGATCTGCTCGCCGCTTTGCGCACCGCCACGGAACCACGCCGTGTAGGGGTTGGCGATGATCACCCGGTGCCGCAGCAGTTCCTGCTCGATGCGTTGCTGAAACGCGAGGAAACGCTGGGCCTTGTCGATGCTGTAGCCGGGCTGACCGGTGGCCACGGCTGTCAGCGAGGACGGACTCAAGCCGGCGAGATGATGCCGCGCGGCAAAACGGTTTAAACTCGGAGTGGTGACTGCGTTCATAAATGACCTCCTGACTACACAGCACATTCCCCTGCAAAAAACGTAAACAATTAGACCGAACGGTCCCGCTTAAATTTCAACTCAAAATCCCCGATCCACGGTTGCGGGCGACCTCTAAAGACCGGCATCCGGCTGAGCTTCCGGCGCCGCTTGGCAAAACTCCGGCAAACGCAAACAATGGGCGTCGATGGCCTGAAGCCTGGGATAGGGGCTTAGATCGCATTCGAAGCGCCGCGCGTTGTACATCTGCGGCACGAGGCACAGGTCCGCCAGCGTCGGCGTATCGCCCAAACAAAAACAACCCCTGCCCGGGCGGCGCTCAAGCTGGCGCTCGAACGCAGCGAAGCCCTCCGCGATCCAATGCCGGTACCACCCGCGGCAGGCCTCCTCCCCTTGGCCCAGAAAGCTCCTGAGATAATTGAGCACCCGCAGATTGTTCAGGGGATGGATGTCGCAGGCGATAAGTTGCGCCAGAGCGCGCACATAGGCGCGCTCAAGGGGGCCGGCCGGTAAGAGCGGCGGTTCGGGACAGACCTCATCGAGGTACTCGATGATGGCGAGCGATTGGGTCAGCACCGCGCCGTCGGCGACCAGCGCCGGGACGAATCCTTGCGGGTTAATCTCTCGGTAATCCGCCTCATCTCCGCCGTCTTGGAGCAAATGCACGTACCTCGGTTCGTAGGCGAGCCCCTTGAGATGCAGCGCGATGCGTACCCGATACGCCGCCGAGCTGCGAAAATAAGTGTAGAGCGTCAGCTCCCGCAAACCCGAACCTCTTGCGCGATGGCACCAAAGATCGACCGGCCGTCGCGATCGAGCATTTCGATGCGGAGCCGATCGCCGTGCCGCATGAAGGGAGTCTCGATGCGCCCCCGGTGTACCGTCTCCAGCGCCCGCTGCTCGACGATGCACGAGAATCCCAGCCTCGGATCGGCATTGCTTACGGTCCCGGAACCGAGAACGGTGCCGGCAGGCAGGGGGCGCGTCTTGGCGGCGTGACTGATGAGCGCGGGGAAATCGAATCGCATGTCGGCGCCTGCATCCGGTTGCCCGAACGGCCGCTCGTTCCAGAGCGTTCGCACCGGCAAGTGTACCTTGGCGCCGTCCCAGGCCTCGCCTAACGCGTCCGGTGTTACGGCCACGGGTGAAAACGCGGGGCCCGGTTTTCCATGGAGAAAGCCGAAACCCTTGGCAAGCTCGGCGGGGATCAAGTACCGCAGGGAGATATCATTGACCAGCATGAACAAGACAATGTGGGCGCGCGCCTCCGCCGGACTCACACCGCGCGGGACATCGCTGGTGATCAGCGCGATCTCCGCCTCGAAGTCCACGCCCCAGGCTTCATCAGGCACCTCGATCGGATCGCGCGGACCGATGAATCCCGCCGAATTGCCCTGATACATGAGCGGATCGGTGAACGCGTTGGCGGGCATGCCGGCCCCCCGCGCTTGACGCACACGTTCCACATGGCTGAGATAGGCGCTGCCGTCCAGCCATTGATAGGCCCGCGGCAAGGGCGCGGCGAGGGCGCTCACATCCAGCGCAAACCCGCTCCGTGTATCGCGATTGAGATTTTCGTAAACCGAGTGCAACCGCGGCGCGGCACCGGTCCAATCGTCTAGAGCGCTCTGCAGGCTCGGCGCGATTTCCGCTACGGCCGCCGCCCGGGTTAAATCGCAGCTCACGACGATGAGCGTGCCATCGCGCCCCCCAGCCTTGAGCGAGGCGAGTTTCATTCGGCTCTCAGCGCTCCCGCCAAGAATTCACATAACCGGGACATTCGACCGCCTCCGGAAGCGCGGCCACCTCGAGCGCATCGCGCGCGTCGATCATGACCGCAACCTCGTCGGTCTCGGCACGGCTGTGGGCTTGTCCAACCCGAAAGGCCTTCGGGTGCGGCCCGTGGGTGATACCGCTCGGGTGCAGCGTCAGCATGCCCGGATGAATGTTATCGCGGGAGAAAAACTGGCCCTGGTGATAAAAAATAACCTCGTCATAATCATCGTTATTGTGAAAGAACGGCACCCTCAAGGCGCCCGGATCGCTTTCCAACGGCCGCGGGCAGAAGGTGCAGACGACGAAACGCTCGGCTAAGAACGTCGTGTGTGCGGAGGGCGGCAGGTGATAGCGATGGCTCATCAAGGGCCGGATGTCGCGCCAATTGATGCGCACAGGCATGAGGGTCCCGTGCCACCCCACCGCATCGAGCGGGTTGAAAGGATAGGTGATCCGGCTCACGGCGCCGCGGCGCTTCACGGCCACCCGCCATTCACGCTCCGAGTGCTGAGCGCGAAAGGCCTCGTCGATGGCGGGTGTATCGAGCACGGCCGGATCGAAGACCGCGTGCCGGCCGGCGATACCTTTGTCGGGGAGCCGGTAACTGGCGCCGGTCGCCTCGATCATCAATAGCGTCGAGGGTGCCGTGGTTTCCAGGCGCCATAAGGTGCCGCGAGGCAGCATCAGATAATCTCCCTCGCGAATCGTTAGGTGCCCATAATCACAGTAAAAGTGCGCACCGCCCGCGTGTACGAACAGCAGATCGTCGCCATCGGCATTACGCGCAAGACTGTCCATGGAGCCTTGCAAACGCCACAGACGGATGTCCAAGGATGCGTTGGATAGAAGGCGCACCGCCTCCCACGGCGTCGGCGTAAAGCTATCCAGTTTGGCCGTGTCGAAGGCGCGCGGCCGCAGAGGGCCTTCCACCTCGGTCCAGCCGGTCGGCGGATGGCGGTGGTACATTTGCGTCGAGGGACCGTAAAAGCCTTCTTTCCCGAGCTCCCGTTCGTAGGTATCCGCGGGCAGATCCGCGTGCGCTTGACGCGAGGATTGCCCTTCGCTCTTCGGTAATGCGATCCACTGCGCCATCAGATCACCCCGCGCTGCATCTGTTCGCGCTCGATGGCCTCGAACAAGGCCTGGAAGTTGCCCTCGCCGAAGCCTTCGTTACCCTTGCGCTGTATGACCTCGAAGAAGATGGGGCCGATCACGGTCTCGGTGAAGATCTGCAACAATAAACCGCCCTCCGGTTGACCGGTCGCGCCGTCGATGAGGATGCGATCGCGCCGTAGGCGCTCGAGATCCTCGCCGTGCCCGGGCACGCGCTCTTCGACGGTGTCATAGTACGTCTCCGGCACGTCCAGGAACTTTACGCCGCGCTCGCGCAAGGACTCGACGGTGGTATAAATATCATGGGTGGCGAGCGCAATGTGTTGGATGCCCTCCCCGCCATAAGCCTTGAGGTATTCCTGGATCTGCGAATGGCGATCCGAGGGCTCGTTGATGGGGATGCGGATTTTCCCGCCGGCGCTCGCCATCGCGCGGGACTTCAGTCCCGTCTTTTGCCCTTGGATATCGAAATAGCGGATCTCGCTGAAATCGAAGAGCCGCTCGTAGAAACCCGCCCACTCGTCCATCCGGCCCTTGCGTACGTTGTGGGTCAGGTGATCGACGAAGCTTAAACCCACGCCGTCAACGCGTGCCGGCGCACCCGCGAGCGGCAGGAAATCCACGTCGTAGATCGAGCGTTCTCCGTAGCGATCGACGAGATAGATCAGGCTGCGGCCGATACCTTGGATCGCGGGGATATTAAGCTCCATTGGGCCCACCGGACCGCGATAGGGCTTGGCGCCGAGCCTGAGCGCCCGCTTATACGCCGAAGCGGCGTCTTGTACGCGCATGGCGAAGGCACACACCGAAGCGCCATGCTTGCGGGCGAAGGCCTGGGCGAAACTGTTCGGCTCGTGATTGATGATGAAATTGATATCGCCCTGGCGATAGAGCGTCACGTGTTTCGAGCGATGCCGCGCCACGGCGGCGAAGCCTAGCGTCACGAACAAGCGTTCCAATGCCTGGGTGTCGGGCGCGGTATACTCGACGAATTCGATACCGGCGGCCGCCGTCGGATCATCCGGTTGGGTCTGCATAGCCTGCGCCTCTTCGGCAAACACGGGCCGTGTCAAGAAGTTTGACTGGCCCTGGGATCAAAGATTCCTAGCCCTGAGAGCGCCCTGCGGAGCCCTCGCACGGCTATAATATTAAACGGAACCTTCGCGCTTTGCAGCGATCGAAGCGAATGTAAGAGGCGCGCCGCGTTCCGCGGCATAAACGCGACACTCAATTAGCCCCCCGGGCAAGAAAGGAGGCGGTAGTGAAAGACGTCGCTAGCTTCCGTATTCACTATACACAGTTTCTCGATCCTGCCGGCGCCCCGTCCGGATCTTTACCCGATTTCGCCCGCGAACCCGCCGCGCTCATCGCCCTCTATCGCGGCATGGTGGCCGCGCGTCAGTTCGATAAAAAGGCGATCGCGATGCAACGCACCGGGCAACTCGGCACCTATGCCTCGTGCCTAGGGCAGGAAGCCATCGGCGCCGGCATCGGGCATGCCATGCGGCCGGACGATGTGTTATTGCCCTCCTACCGGGATCAGGCCGCGCAGTTCCCGCGCGGTGTGCGCATGGCCGATATCCTGCTCTATTGGGGCGGCGATGAGCGCGGTATGGATTATGCCCGCTGCCGGGAAGATTTTCCCATCTGCGTCCCGGTGGCGAGCCAGTGCGGCCATGCGGTAGGCGTGGCCTATGCCTTCAAGTATCGCGGCGAGGCCCGAGCGGCCGTGTGCATCGTCGGTGACGGCGGCACCTCCAAGGGGGATTTCTACGAGGCGCTCAACGCCGCGGGCGTTTGGCGCTTGCCGGTGGTGTTTGTAATTAACAATAATCAATGGGCCATCTCCGTCCCGCGCTCCGCGCAAACGGCGGCCGAGACCCTCGCGCAGAAGGCAATCGCGGCCGGGGTTCCCGGCGAGCAGGTTGACGGGAACGACGTGATCGCCGTGCGTTATGCCGTGGATCGGGCCCTGGAAAGAGCTCGCAGCGGGGAGGGCCCCAGTCTCATCGAGGCATTGAGCTATCGTATGGGCGACCATACGACCGCCGACAATGCCAGCCGCTACCGCTCGACCGAGGAGGTCGAACGCTACGGGCGGACCGATCCCATCGCTAGGCTGCATGCATATCTCCTGCGCGCCGCCGACTGGCGGGAGGAAGACGAGGCGCGGCTCGAAAGCAGCGTCGCGGCCGAGGTAGAGCAAGCATTGCGCGATTACGCCGCGATACCTGTAGCGAGCCCGGAGAGCATGTTCGCGCATCTATACGCGGCCTTGCCGCGCGCCTATAGCGTGCAGCGGGAGACGGCTGGACTCTGAGGAGGTGCGCCATGCCCGAGCTTACACTCGTTGAAGCAGTCAATTTGGCGCTCGCCCATGAGCTGCAAACGGACCCGAATGTCGTCGTCTTGGGCGAAGATGTCGGCGTCAACGGTGGCGTGTTCCGCGCCACCCTCGGTTTGCAAGAGCGTTTCGGCAAGGCTCGGGTGGTGGATACGCCCTTATCGGAGGCCCTGATTGCAGGCATGGCGATCGGCATGGCGGCACAGGGTCTCAAGCCCGTCGCCGAGATTCAATTCTCGGGCTTTATCTACCCCTGTATCGATCAAATCCTGAACCACGCCGCGCGCTTGCGCACCCGGACCCGCGGACGCTTAAGCTGCCCGCTAGTCTTGCGCGCCCCGAACGGCGGTGGGATCCATGCCCCGGAGCACCACTCCGAGAGCGTGGAAGCCCTGTTCGCGACTATCCCGGGCCTGCGCGTCGTCGTGCCTTCCTCGCCGGCGCGGGCCTATGGGCTGCTGCTCGCCGCCATCCGCGATCCGGACCCGGTGATCTTTCTCGAGCCCACGCGCCTCTATCGCCTGTACCGTCAAGAGGTCCCGGACGACGGTACGGCCTTGCCGCTGGATGTCTGCTATGTGCTGCGCGAAGGAAAGGACATCACGCTGGTGTCCTGGGGGGCGCTCATCCAGGAGACGATCCAAGCCGCCGAGGCTCTCGCTCAGGAAGGCGTCGCGGCCGAAGTGATCGACGTCGCAACCTTGAAACCGCTCGACATCGAAACCATCCTGGAATCGGTCGCCAAGACCGGGCGTTGCGTCATCGTGCAGGAAGCGGCGCGCACCTGCGGGGTGGGGGCGGAAATCACTGCGCAACTCGCCGAGCGGGGCTTGCTGTCCTTGCAGGCGCCCATTGAACGCGTGGCCGGCTACGACTGCGTTATGCCGCTCTACCGGCTGGAGTCCCGTTACCTGCCGGATACCGAGCGCATCTTACAAGCCGCGCGCCGGAGCTTGGCGTTTGCTTAAATACGCGCGCGGAGTCTGGTCTTGAAATATCAGGTTTTCAAGACATGAACATCCCTCTGTCACTAACTCTTCTTGCTGGTAACGTGCCGCAACAGGGCAGAATCGACTTCGCCGTCTCTGGGGTATAGCGCAACGCCGATGCTGACCGACAAGGGCAGCCGGCCACGCGGAAGAACCGCCTGCGAGTGCTATCAAGTGGTCAGAAATGAGTTTGAGCGGCTGTTAGGGTAACGGTCATTCTAGCTGCGCCGCTGTGCGCGATCGCGCGGACACGTGCTCCTTTGTAGCGTAATCTTCCACTCAGTATCGCAAGCCGTGCCCTCCGGATAGCATCAACCACTACCCGGCATTACAGCCCTCCTTGTGAAGTAGGGACTTTGGTTCGATTCATTTATGCTGCCTGAGGTCCATCCCGTTGGAGCCCAATTTCCTCCCCGAGGACCACCCGCACCTGATGGACCTTCCCATCATGCAGGAGCGGGATACCGTTTCCCGCGGTTCGCCGCGTTCCGTCCAGCTCCAGATTGGCAACTCCGTGCGCCACCCCGTCGGGATTTTCCACCGTGATCTGGTAACAGGTATCTTCATGTTGATAACGCATCGTGTAACTACGCCACGCACGCGGTATACAGGGATCGACGTGCAGCTTATCGGCATAGATCCTCAGCCCCAGTATCGATTCCAAACCGGCTCGGTAAAGCCATCCCGCGGCGCCGGTATACCATGTCCAACCACCGCGCCGCACGTGGGGTGGCTCCGCATACGTGTCCCCAGGCATCACATAGGGCTCGACCTTGTAGGCGTACACGCCGGTGCGGGTGGCTGTGCGGTTGATAGGATTCAGCATGCGCATCAGCTCCGCCGCCTGGTCACCCTCCCCCAGCATGGCGTACGCGATGACACACCAGATCGCCGCATGGGTATACTGGCCGCCATTCTCCCGCACCCCCGGCAGGTAGCCTTTGATATAGCCTGGATCGAGCGAGGTCTTGTCGAACGGCGGGGTGAACAACAAGACGAGATCGTCACCGTAGCGAATGAGGTACTCGTGCACCGAGTTCATGGCACGCTGCGCTCGTTCGGGCGCGGCGGCGCCGGACATGACACCCCAGGTCTGCGCAATCGAATCGATCCGGCACTCAGCATTGGCAGCCGAACCCAGCGGCGTGCCGTCGTCGAAATAAGCACGCCGGTACCAGGCCCCATCCCACCCGTTCGCTTCCACTGCAATCGTGAGCTTCGCGGCATGTTCGCGCCACCCCACCGCGCGCGCAGTATCTCCGCGCGCCTCCGCCAAGGGTGCAAATTCGGATAGCGCGCCGAACAAGAACCACGCGAGCCACACGCTCTCCCCCCTGCCCTTATGGCCAACGCGGTTCATGCCATCGTTCCAATCCCCGCTCCCCATCAGCGGAAGCCCGTGCGCACCTAAGCCGAGGCTCACATCGATCGCCCGCGCGCAGTGTTCGAACAGGGTCGCTTTCTCCGTCGACCGGGCCGGCTCGTAATGCGCGTCATCTTGTTCGGACGCCAGCGCCGGCCCCTCTAGAAACGGCACCATTTCCTCAAGCACGCCGGCATCGCCACTCACCTTAATGTAATGGGACACGGCGTAGGGTAACCACAAGCGGTCGTCGGAGAAGTGCGTGCGCACGCCGCGCCCGGCGGGTGGATGCCACCAGTGCTGCACATCGCCCTCGACGAACTGCCGCGCCGCGGCGCGCAGGAGGTGCTCGCGCACAAGATCCGGGCGGGCGACCGTGAGCGCCATACCGTCCTGCAATTGATCACGAAAGCCGAAAGCCCCACCCGCTTGATAAAATCCGGCGCGTGCCCAAAAGCGGCAGCTCAGGGTCTGGTACAGCAGCCAGCGATTCAACATGAGATCCAGTGCCCGGTCGGACGTTTTCACCTGGACCTTGGTCAAGATCGTTTCCCACAAGTGCTTCACGGCTGCAAATGTGGCTTGCACCCCGGCGGCCCGATAGCGCTTCACCAATTCACTCGCGTGCGCACGGTCATTCCCCTGGCCCAACAGGCAAACGATCTCGGCACGCTCATTGGGTTGGAGTACCAATTCGCTCTGCAGTGCAGCGCAAGGGTCTAGCCCCGCGCCTACGCGGTTCTTGAGTACCTTGGGCCGGCGCAACCCCGCTGGCGCACAAAGGTCCCCGTTGCGGCCGAGGAATTCGGCTCTGTTCCCGGTCCACGCGGTTTGCTGTCCGGCGAGATCGGCGAAAGCGACGCGCTTGCCGAAATCCACGTTCCACGGGTTGGAGGCAAACAGGGCACCCGTGCTCGGATCCAACTCGGTAACAACATAAGGTGCGGTCACGGTGCGCGCGGCGCCGAGCACCCATTCCACGTACACCGCGACCGTAAGACGGCGGGTGCGGCCCGAAATATTCTTGAGCGTCAGACGCGAGATCTTGACCGGGTCCTCGGAGCTCACGAATTGCAAAAGCTCACTATGGATCCCATGCGAGACATGCTCGAATCGGCTATAACCCTGTCCGTGGCGGATCACGTAGCTCGCACCATCGACGCGGATAGGCAGCGCCGTTGGGCTCCACAAATCGCCCGTCTCATCGTCGCGCACATAGAACACTTCGCCGGACGGATCGCTCACCGGATCGTTCGACCAGGGAGTCAGTTGGTTCTCGCGGCTGTTGAGACACCAAGTGCTACCGCTACCCAACTCGGAGACCATAAAACCAAATTGGGGATTGGCGATCACATTGATCCAGGGCGCCGGCGTCCACTGGCCCTTGTCGAGCACGATCACATATTCACGGCCGTCGTCTGCAAACCCGCCGAGCCCGTTAAAGAACTCCAGCGCAGGCGGCCCTACCATGGGCGGGGCCACCTCAGGCGTGGGGAGGGTCTGCGGTACGAAACCCGCTGCAGGTTTGGGACGCCGTAGCACTTGCTCAGCCAGAGTGCCTTGGCTGCTCACGAGGACGGCGCGCGCTGCGGTCTGCAGCAGCAGACGGTCTTCTTGGGTAAGCACATCGGCGCGCACCACAAAAATCTTCCCATGGTCCGCATACTCGTCGTGGGCCGCGACAGCCTGGTTGTCTCGCACAATGCCTTCTAACAGGGTTTGCAGATCTTGGGCGTAGGAAGTTCCCTTTTCGTTCAAAATCACGAGGTCGACGGCAAGACCCTTCAAGCGCCAATATTCGTGGGCGCGCAGCAACTGCTCGACGATGGCGCGGTCTTCCAGCTCTGTTACACGCAGCAATACGATGGGGCGGTCGCCGGAAATCCGATGCCGCCACAGGCCTGCGACGCTCGATTGGTTAAGACGCATGACCTCGCTTGCCGGCCGCAGCGACGGATCGGCATAGAGCAGGAGATTAGCCAAATATTGAAACAACTGAGCCTCGTCGGGTTTGATGCGCAGATGATGGAGTTGCACTTGCGCGTGTGTCCAGGCGAGAGCGGATACGCGGTCGAACGCGGCCACGTCATGATACTTGTCGGCCAAGTCTTCCACGGCTTCGCGCGAAAGAGCGACCATGGTGGCGAACGCGACATGGGCGGTCGCGTGTGCCTCGATACGTACCCGCGTGCGCAAACTCAACACGGGATCGAGCACCGCGCCGACCGTGTTGGTGAGGGGGCGCCCGTCCATCACGGCAATCGGCGCACGCAACGAGCCTCCGCGGCCTACAAAGCGCGCCCGATCGGTTTCGTATTCGAGCCCGTGCCCCATGTCGTCACCTGCCAGCACGTGGGCCGCCCAAGCGCGTGGGTCGGTGGGCGCGCGTGGGCGACGCAATGCGATTAGCCCACGCGCCTGCGGCAGATATTCGGTCTGCACGAACAAATTCGAAAACGCCGGGTGAGCGATGTCCGCCCTGAGCGGCGCGAGCACGACCTCAGCGTAAGATGTGACCTCAATTTCGCACGCGCGCGTCCCGTTATTGGTCAAACTCAAACGCCGGATCTCCGCGTCGTCTTCCGGTGAGACAATGACCTCCAGGACGCTTGAGATGGCGCCGTCCTCACGGAGGATCCGCACCCGATCCTCGACAAAAAGCACCTGGTAGTCGTCTGGCATTACTGCCGTCGGCTGGTACCCGGCGGACCAGACCTTGCCACTGGCCACATCCCGCAGATAGATATAACTGCCCCAGCAATCGCGTGTCACATCTTCGCGCCAGCGCGTGACCGCCAGCGTGTCCCACACGCTGTAGCCCGATCCCGCGGCGGTGACCATCACCGCGTAACGGCCATTGGAAAGTACGTGGGTGGAAGGCACTGCAGACGTGGGCGACGGCACGCGGCGCACTGGCGGCTGCACGACTTCCTTCACTTCGGCTTGGGCATGGTTGGGGCGAGGTTTGCTCGTATCGGCGCCATGCGGGATGCGCTCCTGCAGCAGTAGTTCGGCCGCTTGGATCAAGGGCGCGCTGTGGAAGCGGTGGCGCATCGCCCCGTCGTACACCACGTTGGCGAGCGCGACCAGGGACATGCCCTGGTGATGAGCCATGTAGCAGCGCACGATTGCCACCTGTTCATTCTCCGCGAGGCGCGTCGGGGTAAAATCGAGCGCTTCAAAGAAACCGTAGCGGCCCAAGGCTCCCATCGTTTCCAATCGCGCAAAATTTTCCGCGGCAGCGTGTGGTTGGTACATCGCCGCCAAGCCCGTAGCATAGGGGGCGATCACCAGATTTTTGCCCAGGCCGCGTTTCATACCCAATCCTGGCACGCCGAAGTCCGAGTATTGGTAGGTGAACGAGCGGTCGCGCATATTGAACGCAGATTCCGACACCCCCCACGGCACGCCACATTCTTTGCCGTACTCGATCTGACGTTTAACCACGAGGCGGCAGGTCTGATCGAGCACGCCATAACGCGGTGTATAGGCAACCAGGGATGGCATCAGGTATTCAAACATCGACCCCGACCAGGACAGCAGCACGGTACCGTGTACGGCGCGCGTCACCCTCCGGCCTAGGTGAAACCAGTGCGCGCTTGGCACATCACGCTTGGCGATCGCGATGAAGCTGGTGAGGCGCGCTTCGGACGCGAGCAGATCGTAATAGCTGGTATCCAGGACACCCTCGGCAACGCGGTAACCGAGCGCAAAAAGGTGGCGGTCCGTATCGTAAAGAAAGCGGAAGTCCATCGCATCGAAGAGGCTTTGCGCTTGCGCGGCTATGGTGTCCAAGCGTTCAGTGAGCGCAGTCGCAATTTCTCCGGCGCACCGCAGCGCCGTTGCCAATGCGTCGAGATCACCAGGCGCCCCAGCCTCTTTACGCAATGCCTCTATGTGTTCCAATGCATGGGCATAACGACCGGACGCGTCCGCTACGCTGGTCTCGATGGACAAGCTTGCGCGCAGCGCTGCCCAATGGCGGGCATGGGATTCCGGTTCCGCCTGGGCGTCAATGCGATGGGTGAAATGGATCCACGGGATGAAATTATCCAAGTCGCGCGCGTGGGAGCGGATGTCCTCGTGCAGCAGGCCGGCCCACGCCAGCACTTCGTTGGCGCCCGGGTCGCCGCGCTCGGCTGCGTACGCACGCGCCAGGTCAAGCAAGGTATCGGCCCCCTGGGTCAACTGCCGCCACAGGGCACCCCACTCTTCCGGGCTGCGAGGAACGCTGCCCATGAGCGCTCCGAGCGCGGTTACGTTTTGTCGCAACTCTTCGAGCGTGACCGTGAGTGTGCGCCGGTCGTCGGTGATTTCAGCGAGTCGACCGGAGAGCAGCCTATGCGTGTCGGCAATGCCGTGCAGCGCGATAGCGGGCGAAAACGGCTGCCGCGGCGCATCCCGACACGCCTGGGCCAGCGCGAGCAAATGTGCCGCGAGGTTACCGCTGTCCACAGTCGACACATACCTGGGCTCCAGCGGGCGCAGGTCGCACGTGTCGTACCAGTTATAAAAATGGCCCCACAGGCGCGGCAGCGTTATGAGTGTGCCGAGGGTGGCTTCGAGTCGGTCAACGGTATCCATGACGCCCAGCCAGCCGAAATCGCGCGCGGTGATCACGGATAACAGGTAGAGGCCAAAATTGGTGGGCGAACTGCGGTGCGCAACCACAGGATGCGGGTCTTCCTGAAAGTTGTCCGGCGGAAGATGATGTTCCTGTACCGTCACGAAGGTGGTGAAGAAACGCCAGATGCGCCGCCCGATCAAACGCAACCGTGCGGCATCCTCGGGGACTAGCGCTTCGACTGGGTCCGCCTTGGGCGGTAGGCTCAAGGCGCGGGCGAAGAACGGGGCAAGCCACCATAGTACGAGGAACGGCGCAGCCGTTTGGATTCCCGCCGGATTGAAGAACAGCACGACGGCACTGACACTGATAAGGACGATGGTCGCCCTCCACAGGGGCCCTACGACGTCCTTCAAGGCGAAACCTGCGGCGTCTTTCGCTCGTGCCGCGGTGATCCAATTGAGTAAATTGTGCCTGGTTATAAACAGCCGTACCAGGGTCCGCAAGATCGCATCGATCATAAGCCAAGCATTTTGCGCAAGCAGCGTCAGCGCGACCACGGCGTTGGCCAATCCCAATAGCACATCGCCGCCAAGCGAGCGGAGATGGTCGCGCAGCGGCATTCCCCGATGGCGCGGCCGGAGCCCTCCCGTGATGGCGAGTAAGCTAGGAAGAGTCAAGGCCGCCAGAACGAAGCCGAGCCATACCGGCTGCGGCGCATAGGGGACCGCCCAGGACGTTACCAGGGCGAACAGGTAGCCCGGAGCCGACAAGGAACGGCGCAGGTTGTCGAGCATCTGCCAGCGTCCGATAATGGGAATGTGTTTACCGCACGGTCCGCAGATCCAGGGCAATAACTGCCAATCGCCGCGCGCCCAACGGTACGAGCGCGACGCGGCGACTGCCGTATGGGAAGGAAACTCTTCGAAAAACTCGATATCGCTCACCAGCGCGCAGCGCGCGAACACGCTCTCGAATAAGTCATGGCTGAGTTGTGTGTTTTCCGGCACGCGTCCACCCAGTGCGGCCTCGAACGTATCCACGTCGTACAAGCCCTTGCCGGTGTAAGCGCCGTGTCCGAACAGGTCCTGGTAAATGTCGGATACGGCGCTCGCGTAGGGGTCGAATCCGCCTGCACCGGAGATGATTCTCTGAAACGCCGTGTGCTCTCGCCGCTGCGGTAATGTCGGCGTAACGCGGGGCTGGAACAGGCCGTAGCCATCTACGACGCGCTTGGCGGCGGGATGGAACACGGGCCGGTTGAGCGGGTGGGCGGCCGTGCCCACCAAACGGCACACCGTACCGATGGGCAGCTTGGTATCGGCATCGAGGGTGATGACATAGCGGACATCGGGCGGCGCCGCGGCGGGCGCTCCGTCAAGCGGCAGAAATGAAGTGTCCGTCGCGCCGCGCAAGAGCCGGTTAAACTCGTGCAACTTGCCGCGTTTGCGCTCCCAACCCATCCATTTGTGTTCGCACGGATTCCACAAGCGTTTTCGGTGGAACAGAAAGAAGCGCTGATCGCCGTCCAGCACATACTTAGCATTAAGGGCGGCGATCCCGGCCACAGCCGTGTCAAGGAGCCCGCCATCGCTAGGTAAACTTTCTTCGTCCGCGTCCCCCCAATCGGATAAAAGTGCAAAGCGCACGTCGCCGTCCGGATTGGACAGGTAATGGATCTCCATCTGCTCGATCTGGCCCTTCACGCCCACGTCGCTCACGAGCATGGTGGGCACCACCACGAACGTGCGTAATGCACTCGGTACGCCCCCCTTCAGCTCAAGCCGCGGAAGATGACGTGGCGGAATAGCCGCAGTGATGATCCGATTTACCAGGCCGACCGCGATATCCGAGGCGGGAGCCACGCCGAACAGGGCCAGCAGCAAGAGCTCAGGCCAGGTGAGCCCTGCTTCTACGCTCGCGCCCACCGGGAGCGCCAGCAAGAGCAGCGTCAAGACGCCTATGCTGCCCAGGTACGCGGGCACCGCGTGGGCGACATAAGCGCGTAGCAACCGTTGCTTGAGCGAAATACGAAAGCCGATTTCCCCTTCGAGCTCGCCTCGACCGGCACCGATCAAGTAATAGCCCGGCTCCTGCCGTCGCTCATCCGTGCTGGCACTCGCCGCAGCGCTGCGGACCTTGGCCATCACCTTGCGCGCAATCTCCACTTCCGCGAGCGGCGACCGCTTAGCGAGTTCTTCGATGGCATGGCGATAGCGGTCCCGGGTGAGAAAATCCATCGCGCTGTAGCCACGGTGCCCGCGCAGACACTCATCCACCAGGCTCACGTCCTCAACGAATTTCGGCCAGTCGAACGCGGATATGGCGCGCATGCTGGTTATCGCGTTTCGCACCGTAAGGTTGGCGGCAGTCTGCTCAGCGTGCTCCCGGTGCACGACTTCATCGAGGGTGACACCCTGGTCGGCCAGCCAGCCATTCAGAAAGTCGAGGGAGGGAGCGGCGCCGGGATGCGGCTCATGCAAGCGTTGCATGATCTGCACAGCATACGCCTGACGCAGAGGAGCGGCCGGCAACACAGCCGCGCCGAGTGTTGGATATGACTTATCGATTTGGGCGGCATACTGTTCGACTTGATCGACGAACTCGTCGGCGAGCCGACGCCCTATTTGTGAATGCAGGATGAGAATCGCTAGCCGGCGCAGGTTCTCCACCATGACCACGCGCAGGGTAATCGGTATCGCCCAAAGCTCACCGATGGTGAGTGGCCGGATGCGCTGATACGCGCGCACGAAACGGGCGAGCTGTTCGGCGGCAAAGCGGCTGTCGGTATGGGCGACCATGGCCCAGGCGATGCCGTATACGCGCGGATAGCCGGCGAGGAAGCCGTGGGCCAGCTTAGGCAGTTCCCGATAATAGCCTTCAGGAAGGTGGTCGTTGATGTCGTTGACCTGTTCTTCGACTACATGGAAGTTGTCGAGTAGCCACTCCGCTGCCGGCGTGATAGCACGCCCCTCACCCACCGCTTGCGCGATCGCCTTATAGGATTCAAGCAATGCCCGCGCATTCTCGCGCACGCGCGGCATCAGTTTGCGGCCTCTATAACCGCTACGGATCTCCTGCGCTTCCGCCAGGGTCCCAGCATGCTGCTCAAGCCGTTCCGCGCTAAACAGCTCAGATCTGATCGGTGCCTCCTCACCCTCGTCGAGCCAACCAGCCCGTCGGCGCTTTAGCAGTTCCGCTATCATCTTACGAGAGCAGCTTGGAGAGCGGTTGCATTAACTTGCCGCCAATAGCGTCGCTGGACATGGCAATATCTGCAACGTGACCTTCTTTGAGAGGTGTTTGAAAGTGGCTATTGTATGTTGACTCCACGCTACCTGTTGAAACCGACCTATCACACAACCACACCACCGGAGTGTGGCGATGTTATTGACACGCCGGCGATGGAAATGGATTGATTCAGCCAAGAGGGAAAAACGGGACCCATCTATGACCCAATCAAAAACACAGCACCCGTATTCCAAAGCGGAGCGACGAGGCACCGCTCGTTAGGTCCTCCACGGATGTTCAGGTAGATCGGAAACTCCTATCACTTCAACGCCGGCCATGGCCACGTGATGGTCGTTCTCTACCGAGCTACCACTTACACCAATTGCTCCAATGAGCACACCATCCTTCGTCACGATGGGTAAACCACCCGGAAAAGTGATGAGCCCGTCGTTCGAATGTTCAATCCCGAACAAGGGCCCACCCGGTTGGGAAAGCTGCCCGATCGGTCCGGTAGGCATGCCAAAGAAGCAAGCGGTTCTCGCCTTCTTGATGGCAATGTCGGTGCTACCCACCCAAGCATCATCCATGCGGACGAAGGCCTTCAGGTTCGCTCCCGAATCCACCACCGCGATACACATCCGTGTATCGAGTTCAGCGGCCTTTTCTCGCGCCACCGCAATGGCGTGTTGTGCTTGTTCAACTGTTACGTGCATGCTGATGTCTCCTATGTAAAGTGCCGCCGCCGGGCGTCCCGTGATACACACAAGCCATAGGTCTGGAGCGAACCCCCCTGAGCAAGAATGGCTGCCAGCGTTTTTCAGAACGTCTGAGTGACATGACTATAGGTGCGCTGACTGTGCTAGTTCATCTGTCCATACCCTGAAACTTTTGAGTGTATTGTGACCGAAGGTATTACTGATGGGAACATCATTGGCGTCGCGACCTCGGGCGATTAACACGCGACCAATGCGCGGCACGTTGTTCCTCGGATCGAAGGTGTACCAATGGCCACCCAGGTACGCCTCGAACCAGGCGGCGAAGTCCATGGGGCCATAGGG
>JBOIDM010000136.1:0-6068 GCA_050740575.1 Gammaproteobacteria bacterium | reverse complement strand
CACGTGGATCCTCCCGCGCCCGGTCTCGTAGGCTTCCCGGATCCCATCGGTCCCATTGATGATCGCCGCCGTGGGAAAGTCCGGTCCCGGGATGATTTCGAGCAGCCCGCTCGAGTCGATATCGGGGCGATCGATGAGCGCCAGACATCCGCCGATTACTTCGCCGAGGTTGTGGGGCGGAATATTGGTCGCCATGCCCACGGCAATGCCGCTCGATCCGTTGATTAAAAGGTTCGGGATGCGCGTCGGAAGGATCGTGGGCTCAGTCTCGGAGCCGTCATAGTTGGGGGAGAAATCGACGGTCTCCTTGTCGATATCGGCCAGCATCTCGTGGGCGATGCGGGACATCCGCACCTCGGTGTAACGCATGGCTGCCGGCGAATCGCCGTCCACAGAACCAAAGTTGCCTTGCCCGTCGATGAGCATGTAGCGCAAGGAGAAGGGTTGCGCCATGCGGACAATGGTGTCATAGACGGCGACATCCCCGTGGGGATGGTATTTACCGATGACATCACCCACGATGCGCGCGGATTTCTTATATGGCTTGTTCCATTCGTTGCCAAGCTCGCGCATCGCATAGAGGACACGCCGGTGCACGGGCTTCAGGCCGTCCCGCGCGTCCGGCAGCGCCCGGCCAACGATCACGCTCATCGCGTAATCCATGTAGGACTGGCGCATCTCGTCTTCGATATTGACCGGCGAGACTTCTTTCGCAAACTGGATCATCAGGTGTTCTTCACGACTCCGGCTGGATTTAGTATCCCGCGCAAAATGCTACCACAACCCGGGACGAGATACCGAGGTGTAGGATTTATAACGTGATTTTCAGATCGTCATGGGCGTCTGGCGCTGCGCACGCCCAAACCCGGCGATTATGCCAACGACGGACGGCCTGCGGATCGCACGACCTCAAGCAACCGGGTGATTCCGCGTTAGCAGGGCGCGCAGGCTGGCCGCATCGGGACGCTCGATCGCGCCCTTCTCGGTCACAAGTACATCTATCAGTGCCGCGGGCGTCACATCGAAGACCGGATTCCAAACCTCCACACCGGGTGCGGCCACCGTTTGGCCGGCGAATGCCATGATCTCTTCCGGGGGGCGGTTCTCGATCGCGATCGCTCCTCCATCGGGCAGCGCGGGATCGAGCGTCGAGGTGGGCGCGGCCACCATGAACCGGACCCCATGCGCCCGAGCCATCAGCGCCAGACCATAGGTCCCGATCTTGTTGGCGACATCGCCGTTCGCGGCGATGCGGTCCGCCCCGACGATGACCCAATCGATCCCACCCCGTTGCATGAGGTAGGCCGCTGCGCTATCGGCGAGCAGGGTGACGGGGATCCGATCGCGGAGCAGCTCCCAGGCGGTCAGGCGCGCGCCTTGGAGCCAGGGGCGGGTCTCGCCGGCATGAACTTGCGCGATCTTCCCGCAGGCATAGGCCGAGCGCACCACGCCGAGCGCCGTACCGTAGCCCCCGGTCGCCAGCGAGCCCGCGTTGCAGTGAGTCAAGACACGCGCGCCGGATTTGAGGAACGCCGCGCCGATGGCACCTATGCGCCGGTTCGCGCTGAGATCCTCGGCGTGGATCGCCCGCGCCTCGGCAAGTAACGCCGGTTCGGGATTGCCGGGAGCCCCCGGAAACGCCGCCCGCATGCGAGCGACGGCCCAGCCGAGGTTCACTGCGGTGGGACGCGCCACGCGCAGGGTTTCGCAGTCGGCGAGGACGGCCTCCCGCCAGCCCTCGCGGGCCTGGACAAAGGCTTTGCGCACCGCCAACACCACCCCATAGGCGGCCGCGATCCCGATGGCGGGCGCGCCGCGCACCACCATCGTTCCGATGGCCCTCGCAACCGTCTCGGGCATATCGAAGCTCAGAGTCTCGCACACGGCCGGCAGCCGCCGCTGATCCAAGAGCATAAGACGCCCTTCGCGCCAGTCGATGGCGCGCACGCTGTCATGAGGGCTTTCGGGCTTATCCAGCAACGCGTTCACTCGGGAGTCACAAGCACACTCATGGCTCACCCCGGCGCAACGCTCCCAGGCCCAGCCCGGTGCGGGAGAGCGACCAGAAACCTAGAAGGGTGATTGGGAGAAAGGTGCTGAAATGGTAGGTCAGGGCATAACTCGCAGCCGCAGCCGCCGGAACGTCATAGAATCCGAGCGTGAGCCGGATCGGGGCCTCGAAAGCCCCAAGATATCCGGGCGTGGAGGGGACCGAGATCCCGATCATCAGGAGACCCTGCATGAGCAGGGTGCCTGCGAAGCTCATGTCTATGGCGAACGCCGCGTACATGGCGTAGAACGACAGCGCATTCAGCGTCCAGATCAAGAGCGACCAGATCGCCGCGGCCAGGATCCGCGCGGGCGAACGTAGGGCGGAGAGCCCGTGGTGGAGGCCGGCCAGCATCCCCGCCAGCCGATCCGCGAGCCGTCCCGCAGGGAGTAGTGCCCGGATGACATGCTCCCCCCGGGCCGGCCAAGCAACGAAACAGCCCGCCGCGACCGATAGGGCCAACACAACCAGGCAGGCGAGCGTTGTCGCGTGTCCCAGCGTTATGCCGGCCACTTGGGTCTCCTGGGGTAGTCCGGCCCAAAACAGTCCCACTGCGAGCAAGACGACGACGGTAAAGCCGTCGAAAAGCCGTTCGGCCGCGACTGAGGCGAGCGCAGCGGTAAAGCCCACGCCGGCGAGGCGATGGGCCGCGTAGACCCGGACCAGCTCGCCCGCCCGAAACGGAAGCACATTATTCGCCATGAAGCCTATGGCGGTGGCGTGCCAGAGTGCCCCGGCCGGAAGCTCGGCTCCATTGTGGGCACGCAGCAGGACCTGCCAGCGGAAGACACGCAGGCCGAAACAGGCGGTGCCGAGCACGACGCCGAGGAGGATGGGCCCGGGGGCTGCGCGCTGCAGTTCGACAGCGACCTCCGTGAGCGAGGTCCCTCTCAGCACCCACCACAGCAACAGGGCGGACACGGCGAGGCCGAGCGTGATCTGCCAGATCTGGACGCGGGGCACTGGCTGAGTCGCGGGCAACGGCGGACGTCAGGCGAGTCGCACGGGCTCGACGAAGGCGAGCGGTTCGCGGGTGATGGCGCCGTTTTCGGCGAGTGGCTCGGTCATAACGCGGTACAAGCTAAGCCGATATCGAGGTCTTCGGCCGCGGCCACTTTCCGCAATTTCGCGATGAGTTCGGGCTTCATCGTCCGGCCTCCTTGGTCGAATTCTCATGAATCAGTCGCCGCGACTGTGCTAAGGATACGCTCGCGGCCACCGCGCGATCCACTTCCGTTTTCTTCATGTTTTGTAGATTAACAAGCCAATGCTACGGAAACCACAGGTTCGGCGACGCCCTGCGGCGTTATCGGTTCTGTCAGAGCGAGCTCGGCGCACATAGAAAGAGCGCGGTGTCTCACCGAAGACTAAGCCCATTGACAGACACCGTTGCCGGGGAGTTGCTGCGCAGTTTATCATCACATCCACTTCATCCCAGGAGGCGCTACATAGACCGTGCACGGACTCGCAAACAAAACACCGTGCCCGTGAACATGTGGTGACATCACGATAGGGGTTGTGTCATCGTGGTCGGGGCTTTTGGGGCGTTGAGCATGTTTCTGGCAAGATTCTGATCGGGAAACACGTCCATGCATGCCACGTTGCATTTACTTGAAACGACGGATTTTCCCGCCATTCGCCGCAAGCAGTTGGATACCTTGCAGGTAAACCTGGGCTATCGATGCAACCAGACCTGCGTTCATTGTCACGTCAACGCCGGTCCGAATCGCATCGAGGAAATGGGCCGCGAGACCGTGGATGAGGTGGTCGCTTTTTTGAAGGTGTCAGCTATCAAGACACTGGATGTGACCGGTGGCGCGCCGGAGCTAAACCCGCATTTCCGTGACCTGGTATGCGCTGCACGCCGGCTAGATGTACAGGTCATCGATCGCTGTAACCTGACTATTCTAGAGCAACCCGAACAGGAGGATCTGGCTGAATTTCTTGCTGCCCAGGGTGTCGAGATCACGGCCTCGCTCCCTTGTTACCTGGCGGATAATGTGGATCGACAGCGTGGCGCCGGAGTATTCGACGCCAGCATACGCGCTTTGCTTAAGCTCAATGCCCTCGGCTATGGCGTGCCCGACAGCAATCTCGTGCTGAATCTCGTCTATAACCCGCAGGGTCCCAGTCTGCCGCCACCACAAGCGATGCTCGAGGAGTCTTACCGCAATCATCTCGGCGAGAGATACGGGATCGTCTTCAACCGGATCTACGCCCTCACCAATATGCCTATCCAGCGTTTTGGCAGTCTGCTTATCTCCAAGGGCCAGTTCACGCCCTATATGCAATTGCTGCGTCTCGCGCACCGGGAGGCAAATCTGGAGGCGGTAATGTGCCGGTCGCTCATCAGCGTGGACTGGCAAGGCTATGTCTACGATTGCGACTTTAATCAGATGCTCGACCTGCCGCTCCGCGTGGCGGACAAGCGGCGCCTCCGCCTGCATGAGCTAGCGGAGATGGATCTCGAAGGAAATCCTATCCGGGTCGCGGGCCACTGCTATGGGTGTACCGCGGGGGCCGGAAGTAGCTGCGGTGGAGCCTTGAGTTAAAACCGACGGTGGTGCTGACATATTTGCAACAGATCGTTGCCCTGTTGCAATAAAGACACGAACCCGATTGGTGCGGTTTCTACGGCGAGCGCACACTGTTGGATCATTACCCAGCCCCAGCTGCTCTCGGGCAACCATGCATAACGTTAATAAATACTCGTAGAAATTCATATTAACCTATTTATCTATAAGTAATTAACTTATATCCTGCGATCTTAACTTCGCAACCAGAAATAAACCCATTTTCTGGCATTTTTGTTGCCCATATCGTTTTCAGCCGCGCGTCCAATCGGAGAAGGAGGCCGGCTAAGTGTTGCATTTAACGTACACTGCTACTACAGTAATGTGCGTTTGTACAACACTAACGCGTTAGTAACGGGGAGAAAGTCACCAATGAAACAAAAGACCTTACCATTCCTTCAAAGTCATCAGCGGCTCGCTGGCGCGGTGCTGGTTACCGGGTTATGTACCAGTCCGCTGGCGCAGGCCGGGGCCACTTTCAAGATCGACGAGACGAAGTGGATAAGCATCGGCGCTGGGCTTAGAACAAGCTTTGCGGCTACCGAAGACAGCGCGGGCCGCGACGGCGACAAGTGGTCGAACGACTTCGACCTCAACAATATCCGCCTGTACCTGAACGGGCAGCTCTTCGAGTACCTCAAGCTCGAGTTCAACACCGAGTGCGAGAACTGCAGCGACGATGGAGACATGCGGGTGCTCGACGCCATCGGCAAATTTGAATTCAACAAGTACGTCAACGTCTGGATGGGCCGCATGCTGGTGCCGGCCGACCGCGCGGAGCTGGATGGTCCGTTCTATCACAACGTCTTCGAGTTCAATAAGACGCCCTTCTACCCCTCGGATTTCTCGAGTGAGAACAACGAGGCCGGACGCTTCGGACGCGACGACGGCATCAATATCTGGGGCACGCTGCTACCGGACGGCCGGTTGACCTATGTGGCCGGGGTATTCGACGGGCTCGACGACTCGCTCGCGAACCAGGACGACAATCTACTCTATGGCGCGCGGCTGAGCTACAATTTCCTGAACATCGAACAGAACCCGGGCTACTACACGAGCAGCACCTACTACGGGAAGGCGGGGGACATCCTGACCCTCGGCTGGGCCTTCCAGTACCAGGAGGACGGGGCCGGAACGATCGTCGATCCCGCCGATTTCTTCGGCACGAGCGTCGATCTGCTGTTCGAGAAGGTCCTGCCGAACGACGGCGTAGCCACCTTCGAGGGCGAGTACAAGTACTTCGATCTCGACGGCATCAGCACCGCGGCACTGTCCGACCCGACGTGCTTCTGTCTCTTCGAGGGCGGCGCCTACATGGTGTCGGCGCTGTACCTGTTCCCGCAGAAAGTCTGGGTCGGCCAGTTCCAGCCTTACGTGCGCTACACGAACAACGACCCGGACAATAGCTCGCAACGCGACGAGTTCGAGGCCGGGGTCAACTATGT
>JBOIDM010000135.1:0-4640 GCA_050740575.1 Gammaproteobacteria bacterium | reverse complement strand
GTTGCTGGTCGAGCAGAAGCTCCCGTTCGCGCGCCGCGTGGCCGACCATTTTTGTATCATGAACAAGGGCCGCATCGTCGCGGCCGGCGCCACGGCCCAACTTACCGACGCGCTGATACAGCGTTATTTGGCAGTTTGACCCTATGCGCTGCCCCCCGCCCTGGGTTTACCGAAGTCTCGCGATCCCGCCTCGGACCGGTCCATGATGGAGGCGCCCGGCATCCTCGCGATCCTGTCCGCCGCCTTTGGCCTCGGCATGCTGCACGCCCTGGATGCGGATCATATCGCGGCGGTGGCGAATCTGGCGGGAAATGGCCAGGATCGGCGTAAGGCCTTACTCACGAGTTTTTGGTGGGCCATGGGTCATGGTTTAGCCTTGATGTCCCTGGGAGCAGGAATGTTGATCCTCGGCATGGCGATCCCGGAGCAATGGAGCGCGGTCGCCGAGGACGCGGTGGCGATCGCCTTGATCGTGATCGGCGCATGGGTGCTGTGGGACCTGAACCGCCGCGGGGTGCATCTGCACTTCCATCGCCACGACGACCGGGTGCTGCACGGCCACCTGCACGCCCATGATGTTTCCGTGTGGCGCTGGACCCATGCGCGTGATCCGCACGCCCACGACCATGGCGCGGTGCTGGTGGGGCTCATGCACGGTACGGCGGGCTCCGCGCCGGTATTGGCGCTTGTACCTGTGTCACAGATGGGATCGCCTTGGATCGGCATCGCTTATCTTGTGCTCTTCGGGCTCGGGGTGCTGGCGGCCATGATCATCTTCGGCGGACTCCTGGGTGGTGTGATGACCTGGCTACGACGATGGGGCAGCGGCCTGATCACCGCGCTCCGATCCGGCGTGGCCCTCGGTGCGATCAGCCTGGGGGCGCATATGCTCTATGTTGGCGGGTGAGCAGCTAACGCTGAAACCTACCTAATCATTAGTCGAGCCGCGAGAGTTGCACCGTTTGTGGAGACGGATCGATAATTCTCCCGACTGTTCAATTGGAGTGCCCTAACGAAGATTTATTCCGCCATTATCGAGCGTGATCCACACACCGGCCTGTTTGTGGGGTTCGTTCCTGGATTCCCTGGGGCTCATTCACGGGGTGTGACGCTCGATGAGCTCAACCGCAATCTCCAAGAGGTCATTGCCATGCCTCTGGAGGATGGCGATCCTAAGATCGAATCAGAATTTATTGGGGTCCAGAATGTTGCCGTTGCATAAACCGTGGGTAATGTTCCTGTTCTGAAGCCGGAGGAGGTCGTGGCAATTCTACTCAAGTTAGGCTTCGTGGAAGTGCGGGGTTAGCGCATGACATTAAGTTTGAGTTTTCGCGTCCACTTCCAGCTAGAGCGTTCGGTATAAGCAAAGACGACGCAAAGGAAGTGACAGAGATGAAGGATGGGCCGTTGATTGATGGAATACCGGCTCTTGGACCTAGCGAATGCAGAAAAATTGACTGGGGCCAATATGGTGGCTTGGTAGCTGCTCTGGGAAACGAGCCCAATTTCTGTTCCACTCACATGGTATCCGCGGCTGTCGCACGGCTCACCGGTTGAGCTGACGAAACGGTCATCGCGCGCCGACCAACGCGCTCGACACGGATGTCCGGGAAAGCGCCGCGCGAACGTTTAGTCCTCAGACAAGCATGCGACGCGCTTCCAGCCTCCAAGAATTATCTGCAGCTCTCTCCACGCGTGCCTAGACTCGTTAGGTTTTTGCGGTAAGACTATCACCGACATTGATGGTAGTACGGCTATGCCGTACATTTAGGAGCGTGTACACTGTCATCGAAACTCCAACATTTTCACGTCTAGCCGCCGACTACTGGACCGAGGAGGAACGTAGTACCTTCGTCTCCTACATCGCGACCAATCCCGAAGCCGGTGACGTTGTTCCCGCTTCCGGTGGCGTGCGCAAGGTGCGCTGGAGTTACGCTGGCCGTGGCAAGCGAGGCGGGGTGAGGGTTATCTACTTCAATCGCATCACCCATGGTGAAATCTGGTTGCTGTTGATCTATGGCAAGAGTGCGAGAGAAAACATCCCCGCGCACGTGCTTCGCCAGATCAAGGAGGAAATCGAAAATGCCTAAGACCGAACGTGAATTGAACACGCGCGATGCCAAGCGCGATATCGCGGCCGAACTGCTCGCTTCCGTAGGAGAAATGAAGGCTGGGGCTCGTGGCTGCACGCACCAACCGGTTATTTCCGAAGTGCTACGGGCACGGCTTGCTTCCGGGTTGTCGCAGCCTGCATTTGCCGCACTTCTTGGGGTCTCGGTTCGCACCTTGCAAGACTGGGAGCAAGGCCGGCGTAAGCCGTCTGGGGCGGCGAAAACTCTGCTCAAGATCGCCGAGTTCCATCCCGAAATTCTCCGAGAACTCGCGGCGTAGAGGCTGGTGCTGAGTTTCAAGCGCAATAACCCGCGTCGAGGGGACTTCTTCTCAGCGCCACGCTGTCGGATGAGGTGCTGGTGTGCCGATATTTGGGCTGCCGAGGGGGGCCGCTCGCGGGGGCTTTGACCATAACGCGGCTAAAGACCATTAGCACGTGCTCGGCAACTCCTCTCGATGAGGTACCCGTCTCAACCCTTCTCGATTGCTTTTGCCTCCGCTCCGGCGCGCCATACCCGATAACGCACTTCGACCCCTTCCGGCACATACACCACGACGGGCAATCGGCTGTTGTAACGGATCAAATAGGGTTCGCCGCCAACCGTGATAAAGCGATTCACCTTGGGCGCGTTCGGATCGATCGCCATCCGCGTGCCCGCCATCGGCCCGAGCTTGCTGAGAATGTAGCGTGGAAATCCCCAGCCGCTGATCGTCTGCTCCTCGATCTTGCCGGCGAAGAAGTATCTATTCGCTGCGTCAACCTCGACGGTCTTACCGGCAATCAGTTCCACCTTGAAAGCGGATTCGTTAACCTGTTCCGGTAGCCGCAGGACATATCGAACCATACCCGCATCGGCTGGCGGAAACGCCTTCATGTTGTCTGCCGCCTGGGCAGGTAACACTACAAAAAGAAGCAATAGGGCAGCAGTTGGATAAATCGTTTTCATAATCTCTCCTTATGCCGAACGGCCTTCTTGCCGCGGGTGGAAACTTTCCGACTGAGTCATACGGGCAGCCCTACGCGCCGGTTCAGCTCACTCCGCGATTTCGCCATAACCTCGCCCCAGGAACTGAACGAAACAGAATCCGTGGCCGAATGGATCGGCCATGAGTGCAAGCTTGCCCCACTTATGAGTAGAGATGGGCTTCTCAAGCTGCGCCCCCTCCGAAATGGCTTTTTGCACTGCGGGCTCGATTTCTTCAACGACGAAATCGAGATGGATCGGCGTCCAATGGCGCTCGTAGCTGCGGCGCTGTGAGGTTGTGTCCGAGACCGGTGTGGCCAGAGCTTTGACCAGCAGATAGATCGGGGCCGAGCCGCCAAGCATCTCGACGCCGAAGGCGCCGAAGCGACGGCCGACCTCCAACCCGAACACCGAACCGTAGAACCGGACGGCCTTCTCGAGGTCATTAACGTCAAGGTTTACGAGAAAATTCATGGGACCTGCTCGTACGACGCTCAAACGTACGAGCTCACTGGCGAGCCGCTTTTTGCCGCGTCCGGCGGAGCGCCTTGAGCGTCCTAGGTTGCGCTTTAGAAAAGAAGGCGACAATTTCCGCAAGAGACTTGCCGGCTAGGACACGAGCCTGCTGGTCGCGAACCTTTCGAAAAACTCAACGGAATGAAATTCAGTTTTCCGTGGCATGGCTGATGGGGCTGACCGTCAAGGCTTCCCAGGGATATCGCGGACAGATCACAAGTAAGCTCTAATCTTAACCGAAGAGATCTTTGGTTTCGGCAGCGGGCCGATCTCTCGGAGGGCGTCCTGCCTTACCCCGTGTCACCCGCCGCCCTACCATGGCGGCGATCTCGGCCTGGAATCGCCTGCTGCCTAGCGCATAATTCCCGTTCGTCGCCGTACGGATCTCCTCTACCACCTCCGGTGCCAGTTCGGCCTTGAACAAGGCTCGATACGCCTCTCGGCGCGCCTCCCCCGAGCGCCCCAACCTGCGGTAGTGCTCATGCGGGGTGATGACGCTCGATAGCTGCCCCTCGGCGTTGGCCCGGTAGCTCGACCAACGGTACTGCCGCGGGTGCTTGACCATCTCTGCCCGTACCGGATTCATCTCGATATACCGGTAGCAGGCGAGCACATAGTCCTCCTCTCGTGCAAGACAAGACCGAAAGCGCCCCTCCCACAGGCTACCACTGCGACGATAGCTGCGGTTGATGTACTGCACGAAGCGCTGCCCGAGGTGCTTCAACAACAACGAGGTGCTCTCCGCCTGGGCCGGCGTGAGGAGCAGATGCACGTGGTTGCTCATCAGCACATAGGCGTGGACCGCACAACCGAACCGACCCGAGAGCTCGCTCAACTGAGCGAGATAATACCGGTAGTCTTCTTCCGCGAAGAAACAAGCGCTGCGGTTATTACCTCGCTGTATAAGGTGTACCGGCACACCGGCCAACGCTATCCGTGGACGACGAGGCATTACAAAATGGGGGCTCCAAGCTCTTGATAGAAAACATCATACCATAAACGTGGTCTGTCCCCTAATACCCGTTTTTTGGCCGTCCCCTCGAACGA
>JBOIDM010000134.1:0-9245 GCA_050740575.1 Gammaproteobacteria bacterium | reverse complement strand
AAATCAACGCAACGGTGGCTCACCACGCGCGGCGCCTCGGGGTTCCGGTGAATGTTGCCGATGATCCAGCGTGTTGCACGTTTATCATGCCATCGATCATTGAGCGTGCGCCGGTTCAGATCGCGGTCTCCACGGGCGGCGCCTCCCCGGTGCTTGCGCGCCTGCTCCGCGCTCGATTGGAAACGCTGATCCCGGCCGCATATGGTCGGCTCGCTGCAATAATGGCTGAGTTTCGTGATCGCGCCCGTTTGCGTTTCGACGACCCCACCGCGCGCCGGCGGTTTTGGGAACGGATCCTTCAGGGACCCATCGCGGAGATGCTATTCGCTGGACGCGAGCGCGCCGCGGTGACCGCGTTAACACGAGAGTTTGATGAGGAATCGCTCTGCCCGAAACTCGTGGGCGAGGTCTACTTAGTGGGCGCCGGCCCGGGCGATCCGGACCTCTTGACCTTCCGAGCCCTCCGATTGATGCAGCAAGCCGATGTTGTGCTCTATGACCGACTCGTAGCCCCCGCCGTGCTTGATCTCGTGCGTAAGGATGCCGAGCGCATCTATGTCGGGAAGGAAAGCAACCGCCATTCCGTACCGCAGCACGAGATCCACCGCAAACTCATCGAGCTCGCCCGCCAAGGCCAGCGAGTATTGAGACTCAAGGGCGGCGATCCGTTTATCTTCGGGCGCGGCGGCGAGGAAATCGACACGCTCTCAGCGGAGGGCATCGCGTTTCAGGTGGTGCCCGGTATCACGGCAGCCGCCGGCTGCGCGTGCTACGCCGGCATCCCCTTGACACACCGAGATTATGCTCAGTCCTGTGTATTCGTCACCGGGCATCTCAAGGAAGGCTCCTTGGACCTCAACTGGGATGCCTTGGTGCAGCCACGGCAAACGATCGCCGTCTATATGGGCTTGCAAGGGCTCGTCCTTCTCTGCCAGGGACTGGTATCGCACGGCATGGCCGCCGAGACCCCGGTCGCATTGATCCAGCAAGGCACCACTCCGTCGCAGCGGGTGATCATCGGAACCTTGAAAAGTGTGCCGTCTTACGCCCAAGATGAGAATAGACGCGCGCCGCTTATGGTCATTGTCGGCGAAGTGGTACGATTACACGAAAAGCTCGCGTGGTTTGATCCGCCCGGCCGTTCCGGCGAAACCGAGTCGACGGGGAAGAAGGATTATACCGGCATCATCGAAAAGGTTTAGCGTCGTTTGCCGATAACGGCTAGCGAACGTGGGACGCTTATTTGCGACGCCGCGCTGTGCTCGCCCCGCGAGCGTATAAAAATAGATGATCGTAATAGTCACGCTATACTTAATCTGGAGTTACTGAGGTTCCGTATGCTTAGGATTGCCAAACCTTGGTGCTTTGAGCGGGCGCGTACCGGAGATTCAGCGCTATTTCCGTTGATTGTCGCGCTTACGGTAATCGGGATGACGGTCGCACCGCCGCTACAGGCCCACCCACCTTACGCCGCGATCGTCGTTGATGCGGGCTCCGGTGCCGTCATACACGAGTTCAATGCCGATCACCGCAGACAACCGGCTTCGCTCACGAAGATGATGACGCTGTATCTCGTCTTCGAAGCGCTCGAGCAGCAACAACTCCGGCTCGGTCAGGGACTGCGGGTCTCGTCCCACGCATCCCGGATGCAGCCGACGCGACTGGGCCTACGCCGCGGTCAAACGATTCGCGTCGACGATGCCATCTTGTCCTTGATCACGCATTCCGCAAATGACGCGGCGGTGGTGCTCGCGGAAGCGCTGGGAGGAACCGAATCCAATTTTGCCCGCTTGATGAACGAGAAGGCGCGTTATCTTGGTATGCCCAACACTCGATTTTACAACGCCTCCGGGCTACCTGATCGCCGTCAGTATAGTTGCGCCCGCGACATGGTGAGGTTAGGCTTGGCCCTGTTGAACGACTTTCCGCGGCAATATCCGCTGTTCTCGACGAAGCACTTCCGTTATAAGGGCCGCTCCTACCGTAACCACAACCACCTGCTCGGTGGATACGCCGGTAGCGATGGCATTAAGACCGGATATGTGCGCGCTGCGGGCTTCAATCTGGTCGCCTCCGCCAAGCGTGGTGACGGCCGGTTGATCGCGGCGGTATTGGGCGGCCGAAGCGCGCGTTCTCGCGACCTCCAAATGGTGGAATTGCTCGACGCCGGTTTCACGAGCTTGGCCGACGCGAAAGTGGTAGCGTCGCTTGCTAGCCCGCCGGCGCTCGCGGCGCCTCGAAAAAGCGCGGCTGGAATCGGCCGCATTCGGCGCGCGAACGATTGATCCCGGCAACTACGGCGTCCGCTTAGCAAGTTCAGTCGACGCGCCGAACGGTAACTCCTTCTGGTGTGATAGCCTATTGAACCCGCTCGAATGGCGCGATCATCGCGTTGGTGCGATCACTTCTCAACTAAACAGCAACTTCGCCTTTTCCAAGGTCTTAAAGATCCCCCAGAGTAGGGGTATACCGACCAAGGTCCACGCGATGGCGACCAATAACCAGCTCAGTGGGTTCGGGTGCTCGTGGTTTCTAGTTTGGCTCATTAGCGCTCGCAATCAGGTTCCGCTGTCTACGCACCCTCGTGCGCAATTCGGCGTTCGGTGGCTAATTCTTTGTCGCTCATGTAGTATTTTGCGGCCACAGGCCGCATCGCGAGGTTACAGAAAAACCCTATTACGAGTAAACCGGCTAAGACATACATTGTGGTGTTGTAAGCTTGCGCCACGGGCACCCCAAGCCCCACTTGATATTCGCGCAGGTAATTCACGAGCACCGGCCCTAGCACTCCCGCCGTTGACCAGGCCGTCAATAAGCGCCCATGGATGGCGCCGACAAACTGTGTGCCGAATATATCGGCAAGATAGGCCGGGATCGTGGCAAAGCCCCCACCGTACATCGTCAGTATCAAGCAAAAGAGCCCTACGAACAACGCAACGTTTTTGACCTCCCCGGCGAAGGGCGCCGACGCATACAGCAACGCGCCCAACAAAAAAAACACGAAATAGGTCCGCTTGCGCCCAACGTAATCGGATAGGGAGGCCCAACCGATGCGGCCGGCGATATTAAAGAGACTCAGTAGACCGGTGAATGCCGCCGCGATCGTCGCAACCTGCGCCGCCTGTTCGACGGTCAGATCTTTGAGCGGCATATCCAATCCGATGAGCTTACCTCCGAACACCTCTTGGAGCATGGGCGAGGCCACGCCGATCACGCCTATACCGGCGCTCACGTTCAGACACAGTACGCCCCATAGGAGCCAAAAATGAGGCGTTTTATGCGCTATGTTGAGGTGCACGTGCCCGGTTGTGATCATGCCCTTGCGTTTAGGGTTCGGCTGCCAGCCAGGCGGCGCCCATCCCAGGGGCGGTACGCGGTAGCCTAAAGCCCCACCCATCATGGCGACAAAATAAATCGCGCTCAGCGTAACGAAGGTTTCCCATACACCGACCGAATCTGGTCCCGCGTAATATTTCATCAGGAGGTCGGCGAGCGGTGCACCGATCATCGCCCCGCCTCCGAACCCCATGATCGCCATGCCCGTCGCCATCCCTCGGCGATCCGGAAACCATTTGATCAAAGTCGACACCGGCGAGATATATCCCAGGCCTAGTCCAATCCCACCGATCACACCCGAACCTAACCACAACAACCAGATGTGATGCCAGTACACGCCCGCCGCGGAGATCAGGAACCCTCCGGCCCAGCAACACGCCGCATAGACGCCGGCCTTGCGTGGGCCTTCGCGTTCCAGCCAATGCCCGAAGATCGCGGCCGATGATCCAAGGAACACGAAGAACAGTGTATAGAGCCAACCGAGCGTACTGCGTTGCCAGTCGCAAGGCCCCGACTCGCCATAGCCTAGAATTCCACGCAAGGAGTCTACGATCCCACCGTTCGTATCCGTGTCACAAGGGACCGACTCGCTGATCCCGACCGCATGTTCGAGCGGTATCCAGAACACGCTGAACCCATAGGCCATCCCGATAGAGAGGTGAATCGCCAGCGCGGCGGGCGGCACCAGCCAGCGGTTGAAGTTCGGACGCGCAATCGTTCGTTGCTTGGATAACCAGTTTGCCATATTGTCTAGCTTACGTTTGATGTTGCCGCGGTGCAATAATAGCGGGAGATGAGCGAATTAGAACGTATGAGCGTTCCATTCGAAATGCACCGCGATGCTGGCGGCATACCCGAGTGCCACGGCCCAAGTCCACTTAAGATGGGCAAAGAACGTATAGACCTCGCGCGCCTGTCCCATCAGCGCCACCCCCGCCGCCGAACCGATCGACAATAACGACCCACCCACCCCGGCGGTGAGTGTGACGAGCAGCCACTGGCCAAGTGACATCTCGGGGTTCATCGTCAATACCGCGAACATGATCGGAATATTGTCGATTACCGCGGAGGCCACGCCCACGAGGATATTCGCTGCGGTGGGCCCGAGATCCACGTAAAGCGTCTGCGACACGAGCGCTAGATACCCGAAGGCGCCGAGACCGCCGACGCACAACATCACGCCGTAAAAAAACATCAAGGTATCCCATTCGATGCGCTTCATGCTGATGAAGATATCGAAGGGCTTGACCGCGGGCTTGTAATAATCGCGAATGCTCAATGCTTCCGAATCCAACTCGGGCACGGGGGTCCAGCGCCGCAATTCAGCGCGGCGAATGACATACCCGTAGACCTTAAGTAACCCAAGCCCCGTCATCATGCCGAGAAACGGTGGGAGATGGGCAAAATGGTGTAGCGCGACCGTCATCGCGATGGTCGCGACGAACAAGACGATAACGACATACCCTCCCGGTTTGACCGCGACAACCTCATTAAACGGCGCGGGCCGTCCAGCCCGAACCGATAAGGAGATGATCGCAGCCGGGACTAGCCAATTGACTGCTGCCGGTAGGAACAAGGCCAAGAACTCTCCGAACGCGACCGTGCCTTTTTGCCACACCATCAGCGTTGTGATGTCGCCGAAAGGACTAAATGCGCCACCAGCGTTGGCGGCCACGACGATGTTGATGCAAGCCGCGGCAACGAACGCAGGCTGGCCCGCGCCGACGGCCATCACCACCGCACCCATGACCAGCGCTGTCGTAAGATTATCGGCGATGGGAGACATAAAAAATGCCAGGAGCCCGGTCAGCCAGAATACAGCACGTAAGGAAAATCCGGACGCCGCCAGCCACGACCGCAAGGCCTTGAAGATATTGCGCTCCTCCAAGGTATTGACATAGGTCATCGCTGCCAGCAAAAAGAGCATCAGCTCTGCGAACTCCAGAGTATTATGGCGAACGGCATGCGCAATCTCCTCTGCTCGTCCGGCCTCGGCATAGGCGATCGCCGCGAGCATCCAGATGACCCCCGCCGCGACGATAACCGGCTTGGATTTGCGCAGCTCAATGATTTCCTCGCAGATAACAAGCCCGTAGGCCAAAACGAAAATGCCCACTGCGGCGAACCCGAGCGTCGCGCCGGTTAAATCAAGCAACAGGGCCCCCTGGGTCGCTTGCGCCGGTACGCCAATAGGTAGTGTGCGGAGGAATAGCACGCACGAGTAGTATTATAATAACGGTGGTTATTTAGCGGACCGTCGTCCCACGTAGGTAGGCTACAGTTATTCCCAACGATAGAGGTATTGTACATAATCGCGAACGGTGTCGTCCCACAAGAACCTCTGTTGGAACGCGACCATCAGAACGTGGAGTGCGCTTTTCACGGGAATAGAAGCGGCATTATCAACTGCTCATATTTTAGATACCTGAGTCCCATGCGCGGATTGCACATCGCGATGCTTGTAAGTCTTCAAGCAACTCAATCGGTACCTTATAAGGAACACCCGGCTGTTCGCGCACGAAGCGCGGTACCAGATAGCCCGGGAGGCTGGAGCGCAGCTCCTCCATGAGCTTCAAGGCATGGGCGCGTGGTATGTCGTAGCGCGCGGCCCCTTGCACGCGGTCGAGGAGGTGCAGGTAATAGGGCAGGATGCCGACTGCGACGAGCCGCTCGCTGAGATCGACGAGAGCCGGGAGGGTGTCGTTGACGCCGCGTAGCAGCACGGATTGGTTGAGGAGGATGGCGCCAATAGCACGCAGCCGCTGCATGGCGCTAGTGACCTTCTCATCAATCTCCGCGCCGTGGTTGGCGTGGACCACAATCACGGTGCGGAGGCGCGTTGCGCCTAGCCACCTCAGAAGCTTATCGTCGATACGCTCTGGTACCACGATGGGCATGCGCGTATGGATGCGCAAGCGTTGGAGATGCGGGATACGATCAAGCTCGGCGACCAGCGCGGCCAAGCGCTGATCCGTGACCGCCAAGGGATCGCCGCCGCTCAGTATGATCTCGGTAATCGATGGATCGTGCCGCAGATAGTCGAGGGCGCCGTGCCAGCGATCCAAGCTCGCGTTGGCACTGGCATACGGGAAGTGTTGCCGGAAGCAGTAGCGGCAATGAATCGCGCAGCCGCCCGTGACGATGAACAGCGCGCGCCCTTGGTACTTGTGCAGGACACCCGGACGGACCTGTGCGCCGAGGTCCGCGACGGGATCGAGCGAATAATCGTGAGTAGCAGTCGCCTCGGACGCGAGCGGAAAGACCTGGCGTAGCAGCGGGTCTTCGGGATCGCCCTTGCGCATGCGGGCGACGAAGCCGCGCGGCACCCGCAGGGGGAATCGTGTTAGCAACGCCCCGGCCTGACCAAAAACATCGAGCGGCAAGTCCAAGGAGCGTAACAATTCCTCCGGCCGCGAGATCGCGTGCGCCAGTTCGATCTGCCACTTTGCACGCTGCTGCGAATGAAGCGTTTCGGTTATCATGGGCGAAGATATCAGCACCGGGATTTGGACGATGACAACCTATAGTACCAACCAATTCAAGGCGGGGCTTAAAGTGATGCTCGACGGCAGTCCCTGCGCGATCGTCGAAAACGAATTCGTGAAGCCCGGCAAAGGGCAAGCGTTCAACCGCGTGAAGATACGTAACTTGAAGACCGGCCGGGTGATTGAACGAACGCTTAAATCGGGAGACACCCTCGAAGGTGCGGACGTCGTCGACCGAGAAATGCAATATCTCTACTCCGACGGCGAGTATTGGCATTTTATGGATCCCGCCAGTTTCGAACAATTATCCGCCAGCGAAACCATGATGGCGGATGCGCGCCAAGGGCTCAAGGGTCAGGAGACCTGTGTCGTGACCCTGTGGAACGGCGAGCCCTTGTCCGTGGCGCCGCCCAATTTCGTAGTTCTCGAAATCACCGAGACCGATCCTGGGATGCGCGGGGATACGGCCACCGGCGGAACGAAACCCGCAACCCTGGAGACCGGCGCGGTGGTAAAAGTGCCGCTCTTCGTCGAGGGACACGAACTCATCAAGATCGATACGCGCACGGGAGCCTACGTGGCGCGAGTGAAGGAGTGATCTCGAGCGCGCGTCCCTCTGCGGAGCCAGTCTGGAAACCGCGCGCCTCGTGGGAGGTGTTGAGGCTGCGGGCGAAGTTGCTGGCGAAAATCCGCGCCTTCTTCGCTGCCCGTTCCGTCTTGGAGGTCGAAACCCCTGTCCTGAGCCGCGCCGGGAGCACCGATCTTCAGCTTCTAAGCTTGAGCACCCGAATGCAAATGCCGGGCGCCACGGCGTCTCAGGTGCTCTACCTGCAAACCTCGCCGGAATTCGCCATGAAACGCCTGCTGGCCTCGGGGAGCGGGCCTATCTATCAGATCGCCCGGGCATTCCGCGATGGCGAGTCCGGCCGCTTGCACAATCCGGAATTCACGCTCGTCGAATGGTATCAACCGAATCAGGACCACCATGCGCTCATGGGGGAGGTCGAAGCGCTCGTTTCGGACCTGATCGGCCTCGGACCGTGTGAACGCATGAGCTATTCCGAAGCGTTCGTAACTTATGCGGGTTTCGAACCTCATCGCGAAGAGCCGTCTAAATTAGCGTTGCATGCACAGCGCTTGGGTTTACAGCTAGCAGGCGGCGGGATACACGATCCGAATATTTATCTCGACTTAATCCTCAGTCATGCCGTCGCCCCCAGGATTGGAAAGGGGCGGCCCTGTTTCATTTACGACTATCCGATAAGCCAGGCGGCATTAGCGCGTATTCGAGACGATGATCCGCCGGTCGTGGAACGCTTCGAGCTTTTCGTTGACGGGATCGAACTGGCCAGTGGTTATCACGAGCTCGCGGATCCTATCGAACAGCGCGAGCGATTCCGGGCGGACCTCGACCGGCGCCGGCGTTCGGGGGCATCCGGGATGCCGATCGACGAGCGGCTTTTGAACGCGCTGGCGCACGGGCTTCCCCCGTGCGCGGGGTGCGCGTTGGGATTCGACCGGCTGGTGATGCTGGCCGCGGGTGTCCAGGACATTCAGGATGTATTGGCGTTTCCCGTTACCGTGGCCTAAGCTTGCGAAGCCGATGAATTCAACCCTGGTGCCAGCTTGGAAAACAATATGCGCCGCGACAGCAAGTGATCGGGCTACACCTTACGGTCAGGTTATTTTGAGATGACAGTCACTCTGGGAGGGGTAGACGTTTTCGCAATACAGGTGTGGTGACGGCATTCCGGGCAGCAGTATTCCTGTATGTCGTCCTTAGACCTTGGGCGTTCAATCTCGACGCGGAACACGCAGCCACAATGGCCACAGGTCTGGGTGAAATCGGTCTTAGGGATAAAAGCGGGTTGTTCTGCACTCACGGGTACTCCCTCCGATTTTCAAGGCTAATTCGTGGTCCGTCTCTGTCTTTCCACCAAACATCGTGACCTATTGCCAATACGATCAGCGCACAATAGAAACTAGTGCTCGGAGAGGGATTACCAATGTAGATATTGGTGTAGGCGCTCTTAATCATTGTTGATAGGCCCCGCTTGAAAGCGCTCCTATTGATCAAAACTACTGCGGCCCTTTAGGCATTGGGCCGCCGTGTGGCAGGTTCTCAAAGCGGGCGCCGGATATCCGCGGAATCCGTGACGAAAGCGTCGAATGGAGGCACGCTGTGTATAGAGCTTAAGATATACATGGTCTGAGGAACGAGGTGATACACGGTAACATGGTAGGATTATCTACACCAGCGGTTTTTTTGGCATAAGGCACAAACGCCGGCATGTAAGAGCCTAGGGTCTTGGTACGCGCGGAAAACTGCTCGCGGGTGATGTTGCAGGGGTAAAACACCGTATCGAACTGCCTGAGATCTAAATTATGGCCGGAACAGCAGAGACCAAGAACATGGCATTGTTC